>DPKY01000260.1 GCA_003542275.1 Methylococcaceae bacterium
GTGGAAAGACTGCAATTTTAGATTCGCTTGCCATTGCTGCAGGGGCGCCGTTTTATCGCAATAATCTTGAGAGGGCATCAGTGGGTGCCAGAACGTTCATTATGACCCAATTCGAGTAGTGCGTAGAGCGTATCGTTTAAATCATGATGGGTAAACGTATAGCCCAAATCCGTCGCCCGCACGGGAAAGACACGTTGCCCACCTAAAACTAAATCTGCCCGCTCCCCTAAAATCAGTTGCAACACCCATGCTGGGGTCGAGAAAAAAACGTGCCGATTGAGCACCTGCGCGAGAGTTTGTGTAAAAGTGAGGTTGGTGACCGGCTGGGGTGAAACCATGTTATAAACGCCTTGTGCCTCAGAACGATTGAGCAATTCAATTAACAAATTCACATAATCATCGATATGAATCCAGCTCATCCATTGTTTGCCTGACCCAAAGCATCCGCCCAAGCCCAGTTTGAACACAGGCCGCATTTTTTGCAACAAACCACCCGAGGGCGCGAGTACCAACCCCGTCCGCAAGACACACACGCGTACCGACGAGGCCAACGCGGCTTGCTCCCACGCAAGGCAAAGTTGCGCACCAAAATCTTTGCCCGCCCCGTGGCTTTCATCCAGTATTTTCTCGCCGGTATTGCCGTAATACCCAATCGCCGAGCCACTGAGCAAAACCAGCGGTTTTTCATTGGCCGCCTCAATACGCTCAACCNNAGCGTTACCCGACTGTCCCATAAGGCTTTTTTGCGTGTGTCTGTCCATACTTTGTCCACAATGGGTTCACCGGCCAAATTGATGACGGCGTCAAAATATGTTGAGGGTTGCCACTCGTCAAGTGAGCGCATAGGTTGACAAAAAGAAAGCACCCTTTGCGGTCGGCGACTTAATACCGTGATTTGATGCCCTAATTCATGCAATTTTGTACATAAATGTGTGCCAATAAGACCAGTTCCACCTGTAATTAAAATCTTCATGTGTGTTATCTACCCTTATGCTAATGAAAAAATGAAAAAAACATATTGCTCAATCTTTACTGAAAAGCCGCTAACGCGTTGGCGTCCTTTGCGGCAACTTTGACGGTTAAGTGAATCTGCCCCGCAAAATCTTGCGTGAGAATGATACCGTCCACTTTTCTTAATGCGTAATCAAAGGCTTGAAATTGATCGTAATCTAATGTGACATGAAGCGTTGTCATCTCAACATAAGGATGTAGCGTTGCCAACTCAATGGCGTGCTTTGTCGCATGAGAATAGGCGCGTGTTAAGCCTCCCGCGCCCAGTTTTACCCCGCCAAAATAGCGAATAACAATAGCGAGCGTATTGATTAAATTTTTTCCTTCAAGATGTTGTAAAATGGGTTTTCCCGCCGTTCCTGAAGGTTCGCCGGCATCATGAAAACGATAAATAATGCCGTTGTCGGTTTTGAGTCTGTACGCAAACGCAATATGATTCGCGTGCGGGTGTAGCGTGTGCTGATTTTTTAATACCGACATCGCCGCGTGTTCATTCTCACAAGGCGCAATGATGCCAATGAAACGTGATTTTTTGAGCACTTCTTCAAATAAGTAAGCTTGCGTAAGATAGAACACGAATTTTTTCCTTTCAGCGAAACGTGCAGTATAAAAGCAAACGGCTTATTTTTTAACTACTCGTTGCGCTATGACTGTTTGTGGTATAATAACAAACTAATCTAGTCAGAAATAAATAGTACCGTTTTTTTTGGTGTCAAGACCCCCTCTTCTTTTCACTCTTTAGGGACGGTGCTATTCATTTCACACTTTCGTTTGCAATTAACCGGTCGAAAACCGCATTAAGATGAATTCCAAATGATCACCCCACAAACGTTCACCAACATTGCCACTCAAATTCGCACCGCAACCCGCCAGCCCTTTGAGGTGGCTGGCACGCGAAGCGTTGCAGGGGGCGACATCAATAGCGCGTTTATTTTACAAGGCAAACAAAAAAATTATTTCGTCAAACTCAATCGGGCGGAATTGGTGGAGATGTTCGCGGCAGAATTTGATGGTCTGCACGCCCTCGCACAAACCCACACCCTTCAAACGCCAACGCCTATTGTGTTTGGCCAAGCGGATAAAGTTAGTTTTTTAGTGCTGGATTATATTGAGTTTGGTCGCATGACCGCCACGGCGCAGCGGCAATTAGGCGAACAACTTGCCGCACTGCATCAAAAAAAGCAACCCTATTTTGGCTGGAGGCGTGATAACACCATCGGTTCAACGCCACAAAGTAACACGCGCACCCACGATTGGGTCACTTTTTGGCGAGAACAGCGTTTAGGGTTTCAACTCAAACTGTTAGCCCAAAAAGGATACAACTCAACACTGCAACAATTAGGTGAAAAATTGTGTGCGCGTCTTGATGATTTCTTTACCGATTACACGCCATCGCCCTCACTTTTACATGGTGATTTGTGGGGCGGTAATGTGGCCTGCGACACGCAGCAACGCCCCGTTATTTTCGACCCTGCCTGTTATTTTGGCGATAGAGAAGCCGATTTGGCGATGACGGAATTATTTGGCGGATTTGGCGGCGATTTTTACCCGGCTTACCGGAGCGTTTGGGCGCTTGACGCGGGGTATTCAACGCGCAAAACGCTCTATAATCTTTATCACATTTTAAATCACGTTAATTTATTTGGCGCTGGCTATGAACGTCAGGCGCTACAAATGATGGAGCAGTTACTGAGTGCCTAAAAACGCCGATTTTTCACCCTGCTAAATAGACATTTTTTAAACTCACATAATGCGAAGCGGAGTAGCGTAGAAAGTCTTTTTCGGTTTCGGTTAACGGGCGACTTTGTTTCGCCGGTGAACCGACATATAAATAGCCGCTCTCTAGGCGTTTATTGGGCGGCACGAGAGCGCCAGCGCCTAGCATGACATAATCGTCGATTACCGCGTCATCCATAACGATAGCCCCAATGCCAATCAAGCAATAATTTCCAATCCGGCAACCATGAATGACCGCGCGATGGCCAATTGTCACCTCTTCGCCAATGAAAAGCGGGTGGCCTTGCGGGGAAAATGTTCCCTGATGCGAAACGTGCAACACCGCGCCATCTTGGACGTTGGTGTGCTTGCCAATCGTGATTTTTTCCACGTCACCGCGCACCACCGCAGTGGGCCAAATAGAGACATCATCGCCCAATTCCACCGCGCCAATCACTACCGCGCTCTCGTCAATATAGACACGTTTGCCTACTGTTGGCGCGTGATGTTGAAAACGTCTTAGTGTCATGGCACACTCCCTTTTGAATGAAACTGACTATTGAATTGAATAGAAGGTTGTTAGAATAGCGTCAATTTTTTTGGCAATTCTTTTTTCAAAATAGACACCAATATGACAACCAAAGGTAATTTGTACATTATTTCCGCCCCATCGGGTGCGGGAAAAACCAGCTTAGTAAAAAAACTCATCACCACCGTTGGAAACCTTATTGTATCGGTATCCCACACAACGCGCCAGAGCAGAGAAGGCGAAAAACACGGCAAAGATTATTTTTTTGTCAGCGTTGACGACTTTTGCGCCATGCAAGCCAATAACGCGTTTTTAGAATCAGCGCAGGTGTTTGATAATTTTTACGGTACGGCGCAACAAACCGTTGAAGAGAATCTCGCGCAAGGTCATGATGTGATTTTAGAAATTGATTGGCAAGGCGCTCAACAAGTGCGTCAATGCTTACCAAACAGCTATTCCATTTTCATTTTGCCTCCCTCAACGGCCGTACTGCGTGAGCGTCTTGAAAAACGTGGCAAAGATTCAGAGGACATTATTGAACGCCGTATGCGTGATGCGGTAGCGGAAATGTCGCATTACAGCGAGTTTGATTATGTCGTGGTGAACGATAATTTCAATGTTGCGCTCCATGCCCTGTCGAGTATTATCATTGCTAATCGCCTGCAACAACCCCGTCAGGCGGCAATGTTACAACCGTTGCTGCATGATTTATTAGCGTAGTTGTCTTGTGAGAAAATTACCGAAATTGGCGTACGTTGCGCTCATACCTGTTGGGCTTTTGGGCGGCTATTTAGCGGCAAGTGCTTACTTATTGCCGCTTTGGCTGGAGCGCAAACTGCCTGCGTTAATTCACAACGCAACCGCTTTTGACGCCACGCTCACGCACGTTGAATTCAATCCACTCTCACTGCAAATACAATTTGCACAATTTGCCCTCACGCAACATCAAGCGCCTGTTTTTGCGTTTGATGCCTTATCGCTACAAGTGAACGTGCTGGAGTCTTTCTCAAACAAAGCGCTAGTGGTTGATCATATTACCCTCGTCAAGCCTCGCGTCACACTAAATCCGCCAACAGAGAAAGCTTCGCGTAACGATCCCACTTTTTTAGTTAACGACATCGTCAGCCCTTTTCCCATTATCATCAAGCAACTTTCGCTCTCAAATGGGCAACTTAACTGGGATAACGGTCAACTTGCGCTCAGTCCAATCGATTTTACGCTGACCAACTTTCAGACGACTCAGGCCCCACCCGCGACATTTCACCTCAGTGCCACCCATCAATCAGGCGGGACGCTCACCAGCGAAGGCCATCTTCAATTCACGCCCCTCAACATTGAAGGAAATATCAACGTGGCAACGCTGCCACTTGAAGCACTACGGGCTTTTTGCCCAGAAAAAGGCACATTCACGCTTCATGGCATGGGGGAGGTGTCGGTGAATTTTCGCGTGACAACGCACAACAACGCATTGGCTTTTTTGATTGAAAAAGGTCACGTTGCGTTAGATAATCTTGCCTTTGACGCCGCTAATCCACCTTTAGATAAAGGCACAATCGCGCATTTCCAACTCGATAATGCAACCTTTGATAGCACGCAGCAAACGCTTCACATTGATACATCGATAATCAATCAACTGCGCTATCGTCAACATCAAGCCCAGCTTTCCTTAGAAAACGTGACATTCAGCGATGTTGCGTTACATCTCGCTTCCTCTCAACTGCAAATGGGCAGCCTCAACTGGCGCAATCTCGAACTCGTTGACACAGCACAAAATACGCTGCTGTTTACGTTGCCACAAACCGCATTGAAACAACTGCATCTGGATATGCAAAATAAAGCCTTATCCATTGCCAGTATTCAAGCCAGCAACGCCGATTTTCGTGCGTGGCTCAACGCACAAGGCCAGCTCAATTATCAAACGCTTTTGCCGGAAGATACCGCGCAGGTAAGCAGTGAACAGCAAGCGGGCGCGAGTACGAGTGATGCCTTTTGGGGCATTAAAATCAATACGCTAGACCTCACAAATTTTAGCGCAACTTTTGAGGATAAATCACTGCCCAAACCGCTGTCCATTAGCCTCAAACCCTTGTCGCTCAAAGCCAGTAATATCAACACCGATAAAGATGCCACACTCCCCTTTGAATTAAGTACCGGCATCAACAACGGCGGCTCAGTGCATATCAAAGGCAATGCAGGACTCAACCCACTCAAAACTCAATCCGACATTGAAGTCAGTGCGATTGGGCTGGATAAATTTCAATCGTATGTGGACAAATTTGCCCATATTGATGTGATAAAAGGGGTATTTAATTTAGATGGCAAACTTGATGTCGCACAAGGTCAGCAAGGTGAACTCGATGTGAAATTTAAAGGCAATAGCGGCATTGCACGTTTGATTACCCGCGATCAAGTACAAAATAAAGATTTAATCAAATGGGATAATTTAAGTCTAAAAAACATTGAGGCCGATTTACTCGCGCAACGCTACATGGCGTCATCGCTACTGCTAGAAAAACCTTATGCGCGAATTATTATTGGCAAAGATAAGACCCTCAATTTTGCAGAGATGCTCATTCCTGCTACGCCCGAAAAGGACGAGGCTAAAAACAACAAAACCGCTCACAACGCGGCGCCTAATGTACATTTTCAACTCAACAAAATACGCATTTCCAACGGTGCGTCGTCTTTTTCTGATTTATCGATGATTTTGCCTTTTTCTGCGGAAATCAAAGGCTTAGAAGGCGGTGCGTCGGGAATTTCCTCAGACCACGAATCGACCATTGATATTACCTTAAAAGGTAACGCTTACGACCTTGCGCCCGTGGATATTAAAGGTAAAATTCAGCCCTACATTGGCGACTACAACGCTGCACTCAGTTTTAAAGGGATGCCCCTTCCCCTTGTGTCTGCCTACATGGCGGAGTTTTCAGGGTATAAAGTGGAAAAAGGCAAAATGTCGCTGGGCATGAATTATAACGTCAAGCAAGGGGAACTCACTGCAGACAATAATTTATTTATCGAACAATTTGAGCTTGGTGAGCAAATTGACAATCCCCATGCCATTGATGCGCCGTTTGATTTAGCCATTGCACTACTTAAAGATGTCAATGGGATTATCAATTTAAGCGTTCCCATCACCGGCTCTCTCAATGACCCAAAATTTGATTTAGGGGGCGTGGTTGAAGATGCGTTGCTCAATGTCTTAACAAAAGCGGTGAGTTCCCCTTTTCAAACCATTGCCAATCTCTTGGGCACCGATGAGGATTTAAGCGCAATTCAATTTTCACCAGGTCAATTTGAGCTGGCCGATTGGCAAAAACAAAAACTCGATGGCATTGCTAAAGTATTAAAAGAGCGTAATGCGTTAAAACTGGAAATTAAAGCCACAGCGTTTCAAACGCAAGATTGGCGCGTTTTGCGTGATGCCGCATTGATTGATAAGTTAAAAGCGCTCAAAGCAGACGAAATCAATCGTAAAAGTGAGCGTAAAATACGTCCTGAATATGTCGAGCTTGACGAAGCGGAAACACAGCGTTTACTGGCGCAAGAATTTAAAGAAAAATTTCCACAACTTGTTAAGCGATCATTTTTAGGCACACTTGAGTTAGTTCAACCCGAAATGGGTGATTTTTACAGTGTGGCCAAAGAAACACTGGCGCAAAGTTTACCCATTGAACAAAAGCGATTAACTAAACTTGCTGCAGCTAGGGCGCGGGAGATTGCAAAATACATTGTGCAACAAGGCGGCGTTCCCAATGAGCGCGTTTTTATTTTGGATACTGTTATCGACCCGCCTCGCCAAGATGAAGATATTGATGCGTTGTTGTTTTTGAAAGTGGATTGAAATTTAAGGAAAATAAAATGCCAGAAATGGTGAGAGTTTACCGAATTGATTAAGCGACAATTTCTCTTTCTCTGTCCTAAATATTGTAATCATGTTCTGCCGCATTTTAG
>DPKY01000154.1 GCA_003542275.1 Methylococcaceae bacterium
AGATCATGGTGAGCAGGTGAAGTTATCTGGTTTTGGTAAATTTGAATTGCGCGACAAAACGGGTCGCCCAGGGCGAAATCCCAAAACAGGCAAAGAAATCCCGATTACAGCGCGACGTGTCGTCACGTTTAGATCGGGCCAAAAACTTAAAGCACGAGTAGAAGCGTATGCTGGAGCCGAGTAATAATAATGAATTGCCGATTATTCCGGCAAAATGCTATTTTAGTATTGGTGAAGTCAGTGAATTATGTGGCGTAAAGCCGCACGTTTTGCGCTATTGGGAGCAAGAATTCTCTGAAATTAACCCCGTTAAGCGGCGTGGTAATCGTCGTTATTATCAGCGACATGACGTGTTAATTATTCGTCAAATTCGCGCATTACTCTATGAACAAGGCTACACCATTGGCGGTG
Organism: Methylococcaceae bacterium; assembly: GCA_003542275.1. GTDB lineage: Bacteria > Pseudomonadota > Gammaproteobacteria > Methylococcales > Methylomonadaceae > UBA10906. Next base: position 412 of record DPKY01000154.1, read on the forward strand.
CCAAGGCGCATTTGTCGAGCAGTGACGCAAAAGACGATTCTACGCGCACCAAGCAACTCATTCATCAAATGGTCGTTGAGCTAGAAGCCATTTTAGAACTACTACGCTAAACTGTTTTAGCGGTATTTTTCATCGAAACATACCGCTAAAATTTACCCTCTGCTTTTTTTCAAAGACATCACACACCGTTATGACCCCACGTATCGCAACCTACGAGCGCAACACGCTTGAAACGCAAATTACGCTCACATTAAATTTAGATGGCACGGGAAAAAGCCATTTTGAAACGGGAGTCCCGTTTTTAGACCATATGCTAGACCAAATTGCGCGTCATGGCTTAATAGACATGGACGTGCAGGCAAAAGGGGACTTGGACATTGATGCACACCATACGGTTGAAGATATTGGTATCACCCTTGGCTTGGCTTTTGCCAAAGCGCTTGGCGATAAAAAAGGCATTTCACGCTACGGTCATGCGTATGTCCCGCTTGATGAGTCACTGTCGCGCGTTGTGATTGATTTCTCAGGTCGGCCGAGTTTGTATTACGATGTGACGTTTAACCGCGCGTTTATTGGCAATTTTGACGTGGATTTATTACGCGAATTTTTCCAAGGTTTTGTCAATCATGCGGGCGTGACGCTGCATATTGATAATATCAAAGGCGGTAATGCCCACCATATTGCTGAAACCGTTTTTAAAGCGTTTGGTCGGGCGGTACGTCATGCGATTGCTTTTGACGAGCGCATGATGGGCATTACGCCTTCAACAAAAGGGGTATTGTAATGTCAAGTGTTGCGGTCATTGATTATGGCATGGGAAATTTACACTCTATTGCAAAAGCCTTGCAACACGCAAGCGCTGAGGTTGACGTTATCGTCACCGCAGACGCGCAGAAGATACTTGCAGCAGACAGAGTGGTTTTTCCTGGTGTGGGCGCAATGCGCGACTGTATGCAGGCGCTAGAAGCATTGCATTTAATTGATGTCATTAAAAATGTCGCGGCGACCAAGCCGTTTTTAGGCATTTGTTTGGGAATGCAGGCACTGCTTGTAGATAGTCAAGAAAATGGTCACACGGATTGTTTGGGTATTTTTGATGGTCATGTTCTCAAATTTGCTGAGCCGCTAAAAAACACAGCAGGGGAGGTGTTAAAAGTGCCTCACATGGGCTGGAATCAAGTCAAGCAAACACCGCATCCTCTATGGAAAAATATTCCGGATAATAGCCGTTTTTATTTTGTGCATAGCTATTATGCACAGGTGAAAAATCCCGCGTACATTGCTGGCACGAGTGATTACCCTAACGCGTTTGCTTGTGCGTTGATGAAAGAGAATGTATTTGCCGTGCAATTTCATCCTGAAAAAAGTCAACACGTTGGTTTACAGCTTTTAGCAAACTTTTTGGCTTGGGATGGTTTGGTTGTTTAGNNGCATTACTAAAAACGTCGCATCAGTGTCGTCAATAAATTCCCAATAAAATCAATTTTTTCCTGTGTTGATGCAAAAGCCTGTGTAAATTTGAGTTTATCTTGTCCATCAAGGCGATAGCATTGCGGTTGTGTCTGAATCAGACCGATAAGTTGCTCCAAATCAATGAGCGGTTCGGGCAGAAATAAAAGACGTCCACCTTCTTTATGGGCTTCAATTTTTTTAATACCCAGGGCGGTGGCACGTTGCTTGAGTTGCGCGACGCTAAAGAGCGTTTGTGTGGCGTCAGGCAAAAGACCAAAACGGTCAATCATTTCAATTTCTAGGTCACGCAAATCATTGGCGTTTTTCGCATTGGCAATGCGTTTATAGAGTACCAATCGCTCGTGCACATCCGATAAATAGTCATCGGGAATTAACGCGCTCACTTGTAAATCAATTTCCGCACCATTTTGCGTAGTGGTTTCAAGTTGCGCATGGGTGCCCGCTTTTAATGCGTTGACCGCCCGCTCAAGTAGCTCGGTGTAAAGTGTGAAACCAATTTCTTGAATTTGCCCACTTTGCCCTTCACCGAGCAATTCACCCGCCCCGCGAATTTCCATATCATGCGTGGAAAGCATAAACCCCGCGCCTAAATCCCCCGCACTTTCAATCGCGTCAAGGCGCTTAATGGCGTCTTGCGTCATCAACGCTTTTGGCGGCACAATGAAATACGCATACGCGCGATGATGCGAACGTCCCACGCGTCCACGCAATTGATGCAGGGCAGCGAGTCCTAATTTGTCCGCACGATTGATGATCATGGTGTTAGCACTGGGAATGTCAATACCACTTTCAATAATCGTGGTACTGAGCAAGATATTAAAACGCTGATGATAAAAATCGAGCATGATGCGCTCGAGTTCACTGCCGTGCATCTGGCCGTGCGCAATTTCAAGACGCGCCTGCGGAATGAGCACATTGAGCGTTTGTGCCATTTTTTCCATACTTTTAATATCATTATGCAGAAAAAAGACTTGTCCACCGCGCTTAATTTCACGCTGACACGCCTCGCGAATT
>DPKY01000254.1 GCA_003542275.1 Methylococcaceae bacterium
GGTTGGGGGTTCGAGCCCCTCCTGGCCTGCCAGCCAAATTTCCTCTTAATGTCAAGTTTTTCTCAAAGTCCACACTTATGAATACGCAAACTGAGGCATCAATAAGTGTTTTTGATGTTGTTAAGCAAGTTTTTTCCGTTGTTTTTGTCATTGCGGCGATTGCTGCGTTTTACTATTTTTCTGATGTCAAACTGATTTATCGTGTTTTGGGATTGATAGCCACTTTTGGTGGTGTTGCAGGGCTTCTTGCGACGACAGCTTGGGGTGAATCTATTACTGCATTTGTTGCAGATTCCAAAATCGAAGTACGAAAAATTGTTTGGCCAACTAAAGATGAAACAACGCGTACAACTTTGCTTGTTTTTGCTATGGTTTCAGTAGTGAGTTTAGTACTTTGGTTGCTTGATACGTTTCTGTTCTGGGGCGTGCGTATGTTGACGGGGCAAGCTTAATATGTCTCAACGCTGGTACGTTGTTCAGGCGCAGTCTAATTTTGAAAATAAAGTTAAGCAATTTCTCCACGAGCGTATTGCGCGTGAGGGATTAGAAGCTTATTTTGGTCAGATTTTGATTCCAACCGAAGAAGTGGTTGAAATGAAAATGGGACAGCAACGCAAAAGTGAAAGAAAATTTTTTCCAGGCTATGTGCTTGTCGAAATGGAATTGACAAATGAAACATGGCATCTTGTCAAAANNAAAAGTACGCCAAAAGTGCTCGGTTTCATTGGTGGGGTTCCTGATCGTCCGGCGCCAATTTCAAATAGAGAGGCGCAAGCCATTTTGAATCGTGTCGAAGAAGGGGTAAATAAACCCAAGCCTAAGATACTGTTTGAAGTGGGCGAGGTCATTCGTATTATTGATGGGCCATTTAAAGATTTTAACGGCGAAGTTGAAGAAGTGATTTACGAAAAAAGTAAATTGCGCGTTTCTGTTTTAATTTTTGGCCGCGCCACATCCGTTGAGTTAAATTTTGATCAAGTTGAAAAAACGTAAGATTAACTGATTGATTGAGTATCTCCGTCTTTATCATGAAGTCGGAGTTTTCTTGTTTTAGGGGAGCTGAAAAGCGTTTAACCCATATTTTGGAGTAAGTAATGGCTAAAAAAATAACCGCCTATATTAAATTGCAGGTCAAAGCAGGTGAAGCCAATCCAAGTCCACCAGTTGGGCCTGCATTAGGTCAGCGTGGCGTTAATATCATGGAGTTNNGATCGTAGTTTTACGTTTATTACTAAAACACCGCCTGCGTCTATTTTGTTAAAGAAAGCACTTGGATTGAAAAGTGGTAGCAGTAATCCTAATACAAAAAAAGTAGGTGTCGTGACGCGTCAGCAACTTGAAGATATTGCTAAAGTAAAAATGGAAGATTTGAACGCAGCAACATTAGATGCGGCGGTAAAAACGATTGCTGGTAGCGCAAAAAGCATGGGCTTGACAGTGGAGGGCGTGTAAAGTGGCTAAATTAACAAAAAAAGCAAAACTCATTAAAGAAAAAATAGATGCTACAAAGCAATATGCTGTTGCAGAGGCCGTGGCTATTTTAAAAGAATTTGCAACATCGAAATTTCAAGAATCCATTGATGTCAGTGTAAATTTAGGTGTGGATCCGCGTAAATCCGACCAAAATGTTCGCGGTGCAACTGTTCTGCCTAATGGTACCGGAAAAACTGTTCGCGTGGCAGTGTTTGCACAAGGCGCCAATGCAGAAGCCGCTAAAGAAGCTGGCGCTGACATTGTGGGCATGGATGATTTAGGTGAGTTGGTTAAAAAAGGCGAAATGAATTTTGATGTCGTTATCGCTTCACCCGATGCGATGCGTGTTGTGGGGCAATTAGGTCAAATTCTAGGCCCTCGCGGTTTAATGCCTAATCCAAAAGTGGGTACGGTAACACCTGATGTTGCTACCGCCGTAAAAAATGCGAAATCAGGTCAAGTACGTTACAGAACGGATAAATCAGGGATTATTCACTGTACGTTAGGTAAAGTCACATTCGACGCAAGCGCGATTCAAACCAACTTAGAAGCGTTAATTGCGGATTTAAAAAGATTAAAACCAAGCACATCAAAAGGACTTTACATTAGAAAAGTCAGTTTGTCTTCTACCATGGGGCCAGGCCTTTGGGTGGATATTAGCGGGTTATAATCTCAACCAAACTTTGCGTTGCAGACGTATTTCTGTAGCCGTCAAAGACCGCAGGCGTTTTTTTAAACTTAATAACCTGCGTAGGCGGAACGCAACTGACAAAGTTGTGTACCGTAGAATTTTAAGCACACTTTATGTGTGAATTTTCAAGCTGAAAATTTTTCAGAATTATCGGAGTAAACTATGGCTCTAAATTTAGACAGTAAAAAAGCTGTCGTAGAGGAAGTTTCTGCGTTTGCGGCAAAAGCGCATTCGGCAGTGGCGGCAGAGTATCGTGGATTGACTGTTACCGAATTAACTGAATTGCGTAAAACAGCAAGAGAAACAGGCGTTTATTTGCGTGTTGTAAAAAATACGTTAGCCAGACGCGCTGTTGCGGGGACTGAATTTGAGTGTATGCAAGAAGGGCTTGTTGGCCCACTGCTTCTTGCGTTTTCAATGGAAGATCCTGGATCTGCTGGACGTTTAATCAGTGATTTTGCAAAAACCCACGATAAACTTATTACAAAGATTGTAGCCATTGGTGGTCAATCTTATGGTGGTTCTGAGTTGCCACGTTTGGCGAATTTGCCAACACGCAACCAAGGTATTGCTATGTTGATGTCTTTGATGAAAGCGCCAACCGAGAAATTGGTTCGCACGCTTGCCGCAGTCAGAGATCAAAAACAAGAAGCCGCCTAATTTTTATTAATTCGATTAAAACCTATTATTTTAGAGGAACATACAATGGCAATTTCACACGCGGATATTTTAGACGCAGTTGCAAACATGACCGTTATGGAAATCGTTGATTTGATTTCAGCGATGGAAGAAAAATTTGGTGTGTCAGCAGCAGTGGCTGTTGCGGCGGCACCAGTGGCTGCCGCTGCTGTTGAAGAGCAAACTGAATTTGACGTGGTAATGACAGGCTTTGGTGATAACAAAGTAGCTGTTATTAAAGTTGTTCGTGGTATCACAGGTCTTGGCTTGAAAGAAGCAAAAGACGCGGTTGAAGGTGTACCAACAGTGCTCAAAGAAGGTGTTTCTAAAGCAGAAGCAGAAACCTTCAAAAAAGAATTATTAGAAGCTGGTGCAACGGTTGAAATTAAATAAATTTTGACTCACTGCTTAGGTTTCGCCTAATTTTTTTAAATGGCTGGTGGCATTTTGCTGCCGGCCTTTTGTTGCTTGCAATGATTGCACAGTAAACTGTTCTATGACAACTAAGGTTTTGAAGCGATATGTCCTACTCTTTTACCGAAAAAAAGCGTATTCGAAATAATTTTGGGAAAAGCACTGAAGTGCTTGAAGTTCCCTATCTTCTTGCTACTCAAATTGACTCTTATGCCCATTTTTTACAGTCTGGTATAAGCGTAAATAAACGCGATAATGAAGGATTACACGCCGCCTTTTCGAGTGTATTTCCTATTGAGAGTCATAATGGTTATGCAGAATTGCAGTATGTGCGTTATCGTTTGAGCGACACCCTTTTTGATGTGCGTGAATGTCAACAACGTGGCGCCACTTACGCGGCTTCTCTGCGCGTACTCGTTCGCCTTGTTATTTACGATAAAGATTCACCTGCTTCTGCGAAAGTGGTTAAAGATATCCGTGAGCAAGAAGTATATATGGGGGAATTACCCTTGATGACAGAAAATGGTACGTTTGTCATTAACGGCACAGAGCGTGTGATTGTTTCACAACTTCATCGCTCGCCAGGGGTTTTCTTTGATCACGATAAAGGGAAAACGCACTCTTCAGGAAAATTACTTTTCAACGCGCGAGTTATCCCCTATCGCGGCTCATGGCTAGACTTTGAATTTGACCATAAAGATTGTGTTTATGTGCGAATAGATCGTCGTCGTAAAATTCCCGCGACAATTTTATTGCGTGCATTAGGCTATGATAACGAAGACATGATTAATATGTTCTTTGAAACCAATAAATTTAATTTAAGTAAAGATAGCTTTACTTATCATATAGTACCAGAACGTCTGCGTGGTGAAATTGCCGCGTTTGATATTAAGAATGGTAATCATGTACTTGTTGAAGAAGGCCGACGTATTACGGCTAAACATATTCGTGAAATTACCAAAGCAGGTTTGATTTCTTTTGAAGTACCAAGAGAATATTTAGTGGGTAAGATTTTAGGTCATAATATTATTGACCAAAATACAGGTGAATTGATTGCGCACGTGAACGATGAATTGACCAATACCATTATCGATCGTTGTATTGAATCGGGCATCACCGAAGTCAATACGTTATTTGTGAATGATTTAGATCGCGGTGCGTATATTTCAAACGCTATGCGTTCAGATACGACCACCAATACGCTTGATGCGTTAGTTGAAATTTACCGTATGATGCGTCCAGGCGAACCACCAACGCGTGAATCGGCAGAAAATTTATTCCAAAATTTATTTTTTACTGACGAGCGCTACGATTTGTCAACCGTGGGGCGAATGAAATTTAATCGTCGCCTTGGCCGCGAAGACATTGAAGGGCCNNACTGTCGATGATATTGACCATTTGGGTAATCGTCGCGTGCGCTCTGTTGGGGAGATGGTAGAAAATCAATTCCGTGTGGGACTTGTTCGCGTTGAGCGCACAGTGAAAGAGCGTTTAACCTTGGCAGATTCTGAAGGTTTGATGCCACAAGAAATTATTAACGCCAAACCCGTTTCGGCGGCAATCAAAGAGTTTTTTGGTTCAAGTCAGTTGTCGCAGTTTATGGATCAAAACAATCCGCTCTCACAAATTACGCATAAGCGTCGTGTTTCTGCGTTAGGTCCGGGTGGTCTGGCCAGAGAGCGCGCCGGCTTTGAAGTGCGTGACGTTCATACCACTCACTATGGCCGTGTCTGTCCGATTGAAACGCCAGAAGGACCGAACATCGGGTTGATCAATTCATTGTCTGTCTACGCGAGAACCAATCTTTATGGTTTCCTTGAGACGCCTTATCGCAAGGTGGTGGACGGCCGGGTAACCGATGAAATCGAATACCTGTCGGCAATCGAAGAAGGCCAGTACGTGA
>DPKY01000250.1:0-3672 GCA_003542275.1 Methylococcaceae bacterium
ATTAAAATCATGCGCAATGCCGGAGGTTAAACGACCAATGCTGTCGACTTTTTGCATTTCGTAAACTTGTCTTTTGAGTGCATCGTGTTCTTTTTCGGCCGCGCGGCGCTCGGTCACATCGTGAATAAATAAAAAAATGGCATTATCGTCGATGGGGGAGACCGTAGCGGTCATCTCGGCTAACCAAAGTGAGCCATCTTTGCGGCGGCGTTGTGATTCAAACATTTTGCAATCATGTAGCATGATTTTTTCCAAAATATTATGGCAGCACAACGCACTATCCACGTCATCGTCATTGGCGTAAGAGTGACCGTCCGTTTCACAAAATGTCATGGTAAGCAATTCATCACGGCTATAGCCAGAGAGGCGACAAAAACTGTCACTTACTTCAAGAAAACGGCCTTCTGTATTGTCAATACAGCAAAAACCATCAGTGGTTTCAATTGCGGCGCGGTAATGCTGGAGATGATTGCGTAGCGCAATTTCTTCACATTTTTTATCGTGGATATCAAAGCGAACAGCGGCATATTTATAAATTTCACGCGTATTTTGCCGGAAAATTGGAAAAATCATCGCGTGCATCCAAAAATCTTGACCATCTTTATTTTTATTGCAAATATCACCAATCCAAACGTTACCACTACTAATGGTTTGCCACATTTGGGTAAAAAATTCTTTAGGATGATAATTTGAATTAACAATATGATGGGTTGCACCCAGCAACTCTTGCTCGGTATAACCTGAAATTTCACAAAAACGCGCATTTGCGGAAATGATTTTTCCACTTAAATCCGTTTCTGTGAGAATAGCCGCGTTATTTAACGCATCAAACAACTCTTTGTGTTTACTCATCGTGTGCTGGTTGTTCTTGTTTCATGCCGAATGTAATGGGTTAAATAATAAAACGGTCACGACCTCACCGCAAGCTACCCCAGTTGTATCTTCGTTTAAGATAATATAACAATTTGCCGCGCTGGCTGAACTTAATACGTGAGAACCTTGGAGGCCAGCTGTGGCCACTTCCAACTCACCGCTAAGTGTTTGCGTGAGAATGCCTCGCTGAAATTCCCGTCGGCCACGAGATTTAGTGAGCGGCGTGGTGCAGATAGCGGAAAATAGTAATGGTTTTCTTGTGTTTGCACCAGTGAACAAATAATGCAGAGCGGGTTTGAGGAAAATATCAAATGTGGTGGTCACCGCGACGGGATTGCCCGGCAAGCCAAAAAAATAGCAGTTGCCGAGTTTGCCAAAGGCGAGGGGTTTACCGGGTTTCATGGCAATTTTCCAGAAATTAACCTCACCGCACTCGGTCAACACGGCGTGAATATAATCCGCTTCCCCTACAGAGGCGCCGCCGGTGGTGATGATAACGTCAAACTGTTCTGCGGCCTTTTGAAGCGTGTGTTTGAGTAATGCGCGGTCATCAGCAATCACACCACCATCAAAGACCGTATAATTGGGGTTTTGTAGCAGTCCATGCAAACTGTAACGATTGCTATCGTACACTTTCCCTGTACTAAGCGCCAAGCCAAGGCCAATCAATTCATCGCCAGTGGAAAAATAGGCAACGTTGAGTTTGCGTATCACGTCAACAAATTCAATGCCGCCTGCGGCGAGCAGGCCTAAATCAATGGCGCTCAGTGTTTTTCGTGCAGAGCAGAGAACGTCACCGGTGCGGACATCTTCGCCTATTTGGCGAATATGCTTGCCAAATGCCACGTCAGCGGGAAAATGTATCGTTTGCCCCGTAACACGCACCTGCTCTTGCATGACCACGCTGTCTGCGTCATCAGGCACCACCGCGCCAGTGAAAATACGCACGCATTCACCCTGTTGTAGCGCGTGTGTAAACGGCGTGCCAGCAAACACGCTGCCCACGCATTTTAGAGTAAAGGGCGTTTGTGGTGACAGTCCCGTGCTGGAAAACGCATAACCGTCCATGGCGCTATTGCGTGCAAAGGGAAGTGAAATAGGCGAGGGCACATCACTCGCTAACACGCGCCCGATAGCCTGTTTGAGCGGTATTGTTTCAGTTTGTGTCAGCGGAATCAGCGCAGCAAAGAGGCGTGCTTGTGCTTCATCAACGCTCAGTAAGGCTTTTTTTTCAGCGATGACGCAAATATCTTCACTCATGACGTCAGATACCTCTGTAAAATAAACTTGGCAATGTCAGCGGGTTGATTGAGATTGAGCAAAGGCAACGCGGTCGGCACGTTAAGAACCTCATCACTGGCAATGGCGATAATCTGTTTATCGTGGGGATAGAGCGGTGCTTGCCCTAAACAGGGGCGATGGAGTTCAATTTTGTCGAATGCTTCATGTCGAAAACCTTCTACTAAAATTAAGTCCACTTGCTCAGTGGAAAATAAAGCCACTTGCGCGGCGAGTTTGGGTTCGGTTTGATGATAGAATTCCTCAATCATAGCGCGACGGTACTTTGAAACCAGCACTACTGGCGTCGCCCCCGCTTTGCGTAGACGAAAGCTGTCTTTGCCGGCATGGTCTATCTCAAAATCATGATGACTGTGCTTGATGAGTCCAACACGCAGGCCAGCTTGGTTGAGCAGCGGCAGTAGCTGCGTGAGTAACGTGGTTTTACCCGTGCCGCTGGCGGCGGCAAACCCGAGAACGGGAAGCGTTGAAGCATGGCGCGTCATCATTGATTGCCAGAAAGAAAAGGTTTTATCAACATAGAAAAAGAGGGTGAGGTGTGCAACAGATTATTTTATTTTTAATTGCCTTTTTTATTGTGCAAGCATTGCTAAAAACCCCTGCGGCAACACTTAAGCGCTATGGCAAAATTTTGTTGATTAGCATTTTAGGTATGTTTTTTAGCTACTTACTGGCAACGGGGCGACTGAATTGGTTTTTTGCTTTTGTCATTATGACGGTGACGTTTCTCATTCGGTTACTTCCCGCTGCGCTGCATATTATGCCGCATTGGCCTTCAATGCAAAAGTATTGGATGCAATGGAAAAATTCACGTTTTGAATGGAAAGGCCAGCAAGAGCGTACATATCATGCGCCCAGTAGCAACACAATGTCACGCGAAGAAGCCTACGATGTGTTGGGATTAACCCCGCAGGCTTCTTCATCAGACATTATTTCTGCCCACCGCAAACTCATGCAAAAACTGCATCCTGACCGTGGTGGTTCAGCGTATTTAGCCGCTAAAATTAACTTAGCAAAAAAAACACTCTTACCCTGATACGTTCACTACGCGTTGTAATCGTCAATTTGATCAAAATTCAAATAGCGATACGTCTGCGCTGCGTGCTCGCTGTGGAGCGCGGCATAGTGCATATATTCCTCAACAGTAGGAATTTTCCCCAAAATGGCGCACACGGCAGCCAGCTCTGCTGAAGACAAAAAAACCTGCGTGTTATCGCCGAGGCGATTGGGGAAGTTGCGCGTTGACGTCGAAACGACGGTTGCGCCGTCTTTCACCCGTGCTTGATTGCCCATGCAAAGTGAACAACCGGGCATTTCAAGGCGTACGCCCGATTTTTCAAACGTATCGTAGTATCCTTCTTGCGTGAGTTGCGTGGCGTCCATTTTCGTGGGCGGCGCAATCCACAATTTGCTGGGCAGGGGAGTGGTTTGCTGTTTGAGTAAATTGCCTGCGGCGCGAAAATGGCCGATGTTAGTCATGCACGACCCTAAAAAGACTTC
>DPKY01000250.1:3679-3877 GCA_003542275.1 Methylococcaceae bacterium
AAGATCAATGACCGTGCCTGCAACCGCTGAGAGCGGTTTAATATCATCGGGATCATTTGGGCAGGCAAGCAGTGGCTCTTTGATGTCGCTAAGCGAAATATCAATAATTTCAGCGTACTGTGCATCACTGTCGGGCTCAAGTAAAACCGGATGGGTCAGCCACGCTTGCATTTTGCTAATACGGCGTTCCAAGGTGCG
>DPKY01000048.1 GCA_003542275.1 Methylococcaceae bacterium
AATGAATTTGCATGGTTAACGCTCGTGATGTTCACGGTTTAGTTGACTTTTATGCCCCTGTGAAAGCCGCAAAATACCACGCAAAATATCCACTTCTTTACTGTAGAGCTGCGCGCGATTATATAAACGACGCAGGCGACGTAAAATCGATTTCGATTTTTCATCTTGAACAAAACCAATATCACTGAGCGCTTGCGCTAAATGGCTATAAAATAATTCCATCTGTTCTGCGGTAGCAAGCACTTGCTCGTCTTCATCACCAACGGGTTTACGTGGTGGCAAAGTTGCCTGTGAGGCAACAAATAACTCATACGACACCACTTGAACGGCGGCGGCAATATTGAGTGAACTGTAGTCGGGATTGCAGGGAATATGGAGCAAAAAACGACACAAATCGAGTTCTTCATTTTTTAAGCCTGAATTTTCACGCCCAAAAATAATCGCAATTTGGGTATCGGGCGCTTGGGCCATAACCGTTTGCGCACTCTCTCGCGGCGTCACCTCTGGCCAGCTAATGGTTCGACTTCGCGCACTCGCCCCAATCACAAGCGTACAATCGGCAATCGCTTCTTGAAGCGTTGAAACCACCTGCGCCTTGGCCAAAATGTCATCTGCGCCCGCCGCACGCGCGGTGGCGTCGGCGTGAGGAAACAATTTGGGCGACACCAAACACAAATTTGTGAGCATCATATTCTNNCGGTATTCTTCATGGCACGCGCCACCGCGCCAATATTTCCCGCGTGCGACGTTTCAACTAATACAATTTTGATATTATTGAGCAAAACAAATGTCCATTACATGAAAAAAGCGCTAAGTTTAGCAAAATATTTGCTATCCTATTGTTCTTTATCCGCTCCTTTAAAAATTGTAAATCACTATGCAACCCATGCTAAACATTGCTGTTCGTGCAGCACGCAGTGCAGGCGAGATTATTCTTCGCTCTGCAGAAAAAGCCCCACACCTCCGCGTTGATGCCAAAGGTAAAAACGATTTTGCTACCGAAATTGACCGACTGGCTGAAAAAGAAATTATTTCTCTTATCAAAGCCGCTTACCCCGAGCACAGCATTCTTGCTGAAGAAAGCGGTGAGCACGCCGGCAACGATTTTATTTGGATTATTGACCCGCTAGATGGCACAACCAATTTTATTCATGGTTTTCCGCAATATGCAGTCTCCATTGCGCTCAAATACAAAGGGCGCATTGAAGTGGGGGTGATTTACGATCCACTGCGTGATGAATTATTTACCGCAAAACGTGGCGGTGGCGCCATGCTCAACAATCGACGCATCCGCGTTACTGATCTTACGGGAATGCGCAGTGCCCTCATCGGTACGGGGTTTCCTTTTAAAGTCCCCGAACATTTAGACGCTTATTTAGCCATGTTTCGCGCCATTACTTTAGAATCAGCAGGTATTCGTCGTGCGGGTTCTGCCGCGCTGGATTTAGCCTATCTTGCGGCGGGTCGCCTTGATGCGTTTTGGGAAATTGGCCTCAAAGAATGGGACATGGCCGCCGGTATTTTGCTGGTCAAAGAAGCGGGCGGCGTGGCAACGGATTTTTCATTTAATGACAATTACTTAGCCTCCGGCAATGTGATTGCTGGCAATCCGCGTATGCACCAATTGATGTACCAGTTAATTGAACCGCACGTCACGTCAGCGTTGAAATAAGCCGCCACGTTTTATGATGCGCACAACGTATGCGGTTATCCATTTAGACGCGATTGCGCATAATGTCGCGCAAGTGCGTTTGGCGGCGCCCTGTGCAAAAATTATGGCCGTCATCAAAGCGAACGCTTACGGACACGGCCTGCAACGCATCGCACACGCCCTAGAGCCCCATGTTGAAGGCTTTGCCGTGGCGCGTGTGCAGGAAGGGGTACGTTTGCGCAAAGCAGGCATTAAACAGCGTATTGTGGTGCTAGAAGGCTTTACACACACCCAAGAACTTGATGATTTGCATCACTATCAACTTGATGCGTCGGTGCATTCAACGCATCAGCTCAATATCCTGCACGCGCAAACGACGCCAGCGCTATTGAACGTATGGGTCAAATTGGATACAGGCATGAACCGCCTTGGCTTTAAAGCGCACGAGGTGCCAAGTATCTACGAACAACTCATGCAATGCCAAGCCGTGAGAAAACCGCTCAATTTCATGACGCATTTTGCCAATGCCGATGATAAAAGCGACCCCAAAACGCCCGTGCAAATTGATTTGTTTACCGCTTTAACGGCGCATTACGACGGCGAAAAAAGCATGGCCAATTCCGCAGGCATTCTCGCGTGGCCCAATGCGCAAACCGATTGGGTACGCGCTGGCATTATGCTCTATGGTATCTCCCCTTTTGCGGACATCAGCGCGGCGCAATTACATCTAAAACCGCTCATGAGTCTGCATTCTCGGCTGATTGCGGTACGCGACGTACAAGCGGGCGACACCGTAGGCTATAGTGGCCTTTGGACAACTCCTCATGCAACCAAACTGGGCGTTGTGGCCATTGGCTACGGCGACGGCTATCCGCGCTACGCGCAACACGGCACGCCCGTGCTTATCAACGGCGAGCGTGTGCCGCTGGTAGGGCGCGTTTCGATGGACATGATTACCGTTGATTTAGGCGCACATTCTACGGCTCGCGCGGGGGATAGCGTGACACTTTGGGGAGAAGGCTTGCCAGTTGAAACCATTGCCCGCTACGCACAAACCATTCCCTACACCCTTGTCTGTGGCGTCACACCACGCGTTGATATTGTGGAATCCGCCTAACACAATACGTTGGTTGCGCTAAGATAAAAAAACCGACTTCTTTACTACGAAATTAAATCCCTCTAAAATAGCACCTATTATTTACTGCTGAGAAAAATCTGTTATGTCTGCTAACAACGACGAAATTCACCATTTACTCAATCAAGATTACAAACAAGGTTTTGTCACGGATGTGCAATCCGAAACCTTTCCAGCGGGATTAAACGAAGACATTATTGCAAAATTGTCAAAAGTGAAAAATGAACCCGCGTTTATGCTTGACTATCGACTTAAAGCCTTTCGTCATTGGCAAACAATGCCCTCACCGGATTGGGCACAGTTGAATATTGAGCCAATTGATTATCAAGCCATCAGCTATTACTCCGCGCCAAAATCCAAAGACAATGCCCCAAAAAGTTTAGATGAAGTGGATCCTGAAATTTTAGAGGCCTATAAAAAATTAGGCATTCCACTCGCCGAACAAGAGCAACTCGCTGGCGTTGCTGTAGATGCTGTGTTTGATAGTGTCTCGGTTGCCACGACGTTTAAACACAAATTGCAAGAAGTGGGCGTCATTTTCTGCCCAATTTCCGAAGCGATTCGAGAACATCCCGAACTCATTAAACACTACCTCAGTTCGGTCGTTCCTGTTGGCGATAATTTCTTTGCCGCGCTCAATTCCGCTGTGTTCACCGATGGCTCTTTTGTCTACATTCCCAAAGGCGTGCGCTGCCCTATGGAGCTGTCAACGTATTTTAGAATTAACGCCAGCAATACAGGCCAATTTGAGCGGACGTTGATTATTGCTGACGAAGGCAGTTATGTTTCCTACCTTGAGGGGTGCTCGGCGCCACAGCGTGATGAAAATCAACTGCACGCGGCGGTTGTCGAACTGGTTGCGCTCAATGACGCACACATTAAATACTCCACCGTGCAAAACTGGTACCCAGGTGACAAAGAAGGCAAAGGCGGCATTTATAATTTTGTGACTAAACGCGCCGACTGTCGCGGTGAGAATTCTAAAGTATCGTGGACGCAAGTGGAAACCGGCTCGGCTATTACCTGGAAATACCCCAGTTGCGTGCTCACGGGGAATAATTCAGTTGGCGAGTTTTACTCCGTTGCGGTCACCAATAATTTGCAACAAGCCGATACGGGCACCAAAATGATTCATATTGGGAAAAATACAAAAAGCACGATTATCGCAAAAGGCATTTCCGCGGGCAAAGCACAAAATACTTACCGAGGGCTGGTAAAAGTCATTAAAAATGCTGAAAATGCGCGAAATTACACGCAATGTGACTCACTGCTGGTGGGCGATCAATGCGGCGCTCACACCTTCCCTTACGTTGAAGTCAAAGAACCCACCGCGCAAATTGAACATGAAGCGACAACCTCAAAAATTAGCGAAGACCAATTATTTTTCTGTCAACAACGCGGCCTGTCCGCCGAAGACGCGGTGTCGATGATTGTCAATGGTTTTTGCAAACAAGTCTTTAAAGAATTGCCCATGGAGTTTGCCGTCGAAGCGCAAGCGTTACTTGGACTGAGTTTAGAAGGCAGCGTTGGCTAAGGTTCAACGCTCAAAGTAAAGAAATATTCTATTTTGGAACACAAATACAGATGCTAGAAATTAAAGAACTCACCGTCAACGTGGGCACAAAAGAAATCCTCAAAGGTTTAAATTTACACGTCAACGCTGGCGAAATTCACGCGATTATGGGCCCTAATGGTGCGGGGAAAAGCACGCTCTCCCACGTTTTATCAGGCAAAGCCGGCTATGAGGTCACCAGCGGTAGCGTCACGTACAATGGAAAAGATTTACTTGAGATGTCAGCAGAAATTCGGGCGCGTGAAGGCGTCTTTTTGGCCTTTCAATACCCTGTTGAAATTGCTGGCGTGACCAATGTGTATTTGCTCAAAGCCGCGCTGAATGCAATTCGCAAACATAAAGGCCTAAGCGAAGTGGATGCCATGGATTTCCTCACGCTCGTCAAAAGCAAAACACGCGCATTGGAAATGGATGAAAAATTTTTATATCGTGCGGTCAATGAAGGCTTTTCAGGCGGTGAGAAAAAACGCAATGAAATCCTGCAAATGGCCATGCTCGAGCCTCAGCTGTGCATTTTAGATGAAACCGATTCAGGACTCGATATTGACGCGCTACGCATTGTGGCCGATGGGGTGAATGCCCTACGCGCAGAAAATCGGGCGTTCATTATGGTGACGCACTATCAGCGTCTGCTTGATTACATCAAACCCGATTTTGTGCACGTGTTAGCGGACGGTAAAATTGTCAAATCCGGTGGCGCTGAGCTCGCGCTTGAGCTAGAAGAAAAAGGTTATGGCTGGTTGGAGCAAGCATGAAAACAGCGACGTCATGGCTAAATGCGTTACAACAAAACGCGTTAGCACAATTTGAGCAAACGGGTTTTCCATCACAGCGCCTAGAAGATTGGCGTTATACCAATGTGTCGTCTCTTGTTAAAAAACACTTTGCACGCGCCACCCAAACCGAGCAACTCACCGCTGACGATAAAGCCCGCTTACAGGCGTTCACGTTAGCGAATTGCTATCATGGCGTATTTGTTGACGGTTTTTTTCACGCTGCATTATCGCATTTGCCAAAAAGCATCACGGTTTGCGCCATCAACGATGCCGCTCAAGACCATGAAGCCTTACTGGCGCCGTGCTTTAATCAGGCGATAAACGCGCCACACGGTTTTATTGATTTTACCAATGCCCATTTTACGGACGGCTTTTTTATTTGCGTTGACGAAAACACAACACTCGATAAGCCACTGCAAATCATTCATTTTGCTACGCAAGAGGCGTTGTCAGCGTCGCGCCATGTCATGCTATTGCAAAAAGAAGCAACCGCAACGCTTATTGAAACGTTCATTGGCGTAGACACACAAGCGTATTTGAGCAGCAGTGTGTTGGAAGTCTTTTTAGATGAAAAAGCGGATTTGACGCTCTATAAACTCCAACAAGACAGCCCGCTCGCTTACCATTTTGGCGGCGTTTATGTGAAACAAGCCAATAATGCACAGTTTACACATCACAGCTTTGCAT
>DPKY01000124.1 GCA_003542275.1 Methylococcaceae bacterium
GCGCCACGGTACGCAATGCCAGGGCCTTCCACAGCAACGTCATACGCATTCACAATAGCATGGCTCAAATCTGCGGCCATGGTGTATTTGACAGGGCCAATACCGCCTTGATTTACAGGGGTGTTGCGCCATGCGTTATGCGTGAAATGTGAATCAATGGACACGGCTACCACTTCCACATTACGTTTTGTAAATTCGTCCATGCGGTGATCAAGGGCAATCAACTCACTCGGGCACACGAAGGTAAAATCAAGCGGATAGAAAAATACAATCGCGTATTTTCCTTGTGTGGCTTGAGAAAATGTAAACGAATCAACAATTTCACCGTTGCCCAAAACGGCTGGTACGGTAAAATCAGGGGCTTGTTTACCAACTAAAACGCTCATATCTAACTCCAGTTATTAAATGAATGAAAAGTAAAATCACATAATAGGTCAATGCAGACGCTCAATTTTACACTAAATTAGTCTGAAATTGTCTACGAAACCAAAAACACGGGCGCATTTTGTTGCGACAATACGCCCGTTAAAAACTTAATATGCTGTTTTACCAGTTGTTTCTGGCAATGTTGGCATTTTTTGTTTAGGGAATTCACCGGTTAATGCGCTTAAAAAGGCGACAATATCCGCCACATCATTTTTGGCCAAGTCTTTTCCTAATTGTACTTTTGCCATAATTTGCACTGCTTCATCTAAGGTTTGCACTGAGCCGTTATGGAAATAAGGGGCGGTGATAGCCACGTTACGCAGTGTAGGTACTTTCCACAAATGCTCGTCGTCTGTTTTTTTAGACACTTCCGCAACGCCTTTGTCTTTGCTGAAATGGTGTTTTGCTTCAAGGAAACCGTCTGGGATCATAGGGAGTTTTTGGAATGTCCCCGCACCGTTCAAGGCAGGGCCGCTATGGCAACTGGTGCAACCAAGTTCAGCGACTTTATCCATGCCACGAATTTGTTGTGCAGACAACGCCGATTTGTCGCCAGCAACAAATTTATCATAAGCACTGTTTGGTGTGATCAATGTACGTTCATACGCGGCAATCGCTTTAGTGGCATGGTCTTTTGAAATGGCGTTCTCACCGGGGAACGCGTTCTTGAAGGCAACTTGATAGCCTTCAATGCCTTTTAAGCGTGCCACGACGTCATCCCAGCTTTTCATGCCCATTTCAATTGGATTCGTGACAGGACCGGCAGCTTGTTCTTCTAAACTGGCCGCGCGACCGTCCCAAAATTGTACTTTATTAAATGCTGAATTCCACACGGTAGGCGCACTGCGTCCACCCGTTTGACCATTCACACCCATAGAGTTGGGGCGATTGTCTTCACCGCCTAGCATGGTGTTATGGCAAGAGGCGCAGGCAACCGTCCCCGTAGAAGATAAACGCGGGTCATGGTAGAGCATCTGACCTAAGGCAATTTTTTCTGGGGTGCTTGGGTTATCAGCGGGTTCAGGGGCTTGCGAGGGGAGTGTCTCCCACGCATTGGCAGTAGAGATAGCGCCCAGTAAAGCCATAGCTGTCACTAACGAACGAAGTGTAAACATATAAAATCTCCTAACGTAACTTTTTAATTTTTATCAAAACATTTAAACAATGTTAAAAGAACACCCTCAAGGTCGGTTCTGGATAAACTTTAACACAGCACCCGATGCAATAAAACGGTTGTCGTATTATTTCTCAATGTAATTGAGGGCAGTCGTTCACACAATCATATTTAAAAAACAATAGGATAGTGTCAATTTGTGGCACATTTTGCTCAAGGGCTGCCAATTTTTCGTGAATACGCGTAATGAATTCGGCTTGAACAGTTAAAGCAAAGGGGATGATAAGTTCTATTTCAATTTTATGGTCTAAATAATGAATACGAAAATCCTCCAAATATGGCAACAGTTCAGGCAAATTCTCTGTTAACAGTGCTTGTACATGGGCGCGGGTGAGGGGCTTGATATGGCTGGCGAGCAGCTCGTCGTTTTCAGGATCGACATGAACGAGAACGTCCATCACGTCATCAAAGCGTGCAATGAGTTCATCTCGCACCATATCGCCAATGCGATGCCCCTCAGAAACACTAATGCGCGGGTCAACAATAATATGCGCATCAATTAACGCATCCTCGCCCATATAGCGTGTGCGCAAGAGATGAATATCTTCAACGCCATCAATGTCAAAAATTGCCGTGCGAATTTCTGCCACAAGTGTTTCAGGCAGCGCCGTGTCGACTAATTCTTTGATGCCTTCAATAATGAGGTTTACCCCAATTTTAATGACCATCAACGCTACAACAATTGCAGCCATGGCGTCAGCTAAAGGGTAGCCCAGCATCACCGCGCCGATGCCTATTAGCACAACAATGGACGAAAAAGCATCACTGCGCTGATGCCACGCATTGGCGAGGAGTAATTTTGAGCGTGTGATTTTAGCGATACGCTTTGTGTAGTGATAAAGCCATTCATTGAGTAAAATAGACACGGCCGTAATGGCAAGGCCAATTTCATTGGGGACGGGCAATTTTTCTGGGCTTTGCATACGCTCGTACACCGACCACCCCATGCCCGCACCAATGATGACCAAACTCGCCCCCAAAATCACCGCTGCAATGGTTTCAAAGCGACGATGACCATAAGGGTGATCTGTATCGGCTTCTCGGCTTCCCATACGCACGGCGGTAATCACTAGCGCATCACTAAGCAAATCAGAAAGCGAGTGAATACCGTCAGCCACCAGCGCCGCAGAGTGTCCCAAAATACCGAAAGTGATTTTAAGACAGGTTTGCAAAATATTCACCAAAGCACCAACATAACTGGCTCGACGCTTTAATTTGATGACATCAAGCGGCGGCTTGTCGCACTTTTCTGCCTTTTTGGGGGAGTGGGCGTGGCCGTGGGGAGGCATCTTCTGCAAGCGCAGTTTTCCCATGCTTATTCTCCTATTTGAAGCACAATGTGGTAGTCATATTCATTGGTAAACGTGTCGATGATGCGATGACCGTTAATGCGACACCACGCGGGAATGTCTTGCAAAATACCGGCATCTGTCCCGACAATTTCTAAAATATCCCCTGTCGAGAGTTTTTTTACCGCCTCTTGCGTGCGAATAACAGGGAAATGGCACAGCAGACGACGGGCATTTAAAAGGTGTTTTTCTGACATGGTTTAGCGGGCACGTTTGGCGTAAAAATCGTTTGC
Source organism: Methylococcaceae bacterium (assembly GCA_003542275.1). GTDB lineage: Bacteria > Pseudomonadota > Gammaproteobacteria > Methylococcales > Methylomonadaceae > UBA10906. The sequence continues at coordinate 3,183 of DPKY01000124.1, forward strand.
AAAGGCGTCAAATTGATGATTTTCAATCGCGTGGCGGATATCGGCCATCAGTTCTAGGTAATAATA
>DPKY01000181.1 GCA_003542275.1 Methylococcaceae bacterium
CGTTGCCGTAAAGGGATTGCTCAGTCCATGAAAGACGCCTTTATCTGCATGGTGTACGAGAGATGTTTTGCCGTGCATAATTTGTTTTGCATGAATAATATGGCCGCCAAACGCATAGCCAATACTTTGATGTCCAAGGCATACGCCTAAAAGCGGAATCTTGCCAGCAAAATATAAAATGGATTCGACCGAAACGCCCGCCTCTTTTGGTGTACATGGGCCAGGTGAAATAACAATTTTATCGGGCGATAATTGCGCAATGCCGGCAACACTCATTTGGTCATTGCGCACCACCGTCACGTCTGCGCCCAATTCCCCGAGATATTGCACGAGGTTNNGTAAATGAATCGTAGTTATCAACCATGACTACTCTCATACGCTCTCTCCTTCTAAGCCAGCTTCAGCCATTGCCACCGCACGAAACACAGCGCGTGCTTTATTCATTGTTTCTTCCCATTCATTTAGGGGCACGGAATCGTACACAATCCCCGCGCCCGCCTGAATATATAATTTTTTGTCTTTTATGACCGCCGTGCGAATAGCAATGGCTGTATCCAAATTGCCCGTCCAGCCAATATAACCCACCGCGCCAGAATAAATGCCACGCTTGACCGGTTCGAGTTCATCAATAATTTCCATTGCACGAATTTTAGGTGCACCACTGACCGTACCGGCTGGAAATGTTGCCGCGAGGACATCGAACGCATTTTTACCTTTTTTTAGTGTACCCGTAACGTTTGAAACAATGTGCATGACGTGCGAATAACGCTCTACAATCATCTTATCGGTTAACTGAACGCTACCAATTTCTGCCACGCGCCCTGTGTCATTGCGCCCTAAATCAATGAGCATTAAATGCTCTGCAATCTCTTTGGGGTCTTCAAGTAACTCTTGCTCAAGCGCGAGATCATGTTCAGGTGTCACACCTCTGCGACGTGTTCCCGCAATGGGGCGAACCGTAACGGTGTTTTCCTCAAGACGCACTAAAATCTCCGGCGATGAACCTACAATATGAAAATCTTCCACGTCCAAATAAAACATATAAGGCGAAGGATTTAAACAACGCAACGCGCGGTACAAATTAAGGGGCGCGGCGGCAAAAGGAATAGAGAGGCGTTGAGAGAGTACTACCTGCATAATATCCCCATCGGTAATATACTCTTTTGCACGACGTACTGCCGCTTCAAAGCCTTCTTGGGTAAAATCAGAAACAAAATCACTTTCATTCACGACCCGAGGACGTGGATGACGCTCTGCCTGCGCTTGTGACTGACGCAGTTGTGTTGCAAGCACTTGCAAACGCGCCTGCGCTGTTTCATAAGCATGAGCGTCTTCTGGATTGGCGTGTGTGAGCAGAAGCATTTTGCCCGATAAATTATCAAAAACAAGCAACTCCTCAGAGACCATTAACACAATATCTGGTGCGCCAATTGCGTCGTGTTTTTGTACGCAGCACGCACGCGGCTCAATATAAGCAATCGTTTCATAGCCAAAATAGCCGACCAACCCGCCATTAAAGCGCGGCAACCCCTCCACATCAGGTACGCGATAACGCCCTTTAAACGCTTCAATCCACGCAAGCGGATTGCGCTCGGTGACTTGCTCAACAATACGCCCCTCAACGGTGAGGGTAATCTGCTCGCCAAACACTTTCACCACCGTCTTACACGGTAAACCAATGATGGAATAACGTCCCCACTGCTCGCCCCCGTGAACGGATTCAAACAAGTAGGAATACGCACCAGCGGCCAGCTTTAAATAGGCACTTAGCGGCGTGTGAACATCCGCAATAATCTCGCGGCTGATGGGAATGCGGTTATAACCCTGCTCTCTATATTGGTTAAATTGTTCGGGAGTCATGCGCTTAAAATCACTCTGGAAATTGGCTAAAAACGAATCATGCGTGAAAAGATACCATAATTTGAAGGTACACACCAAACGACAATAACGTAATTCCTATGCGCAAATTCTTGTCTAAAAATTATTTTTAGGCTACATTTAGAAAAATTACAAATTGCTGTCATAAAAACGATTAAACATCTTAGGAGTTGTCATAATGAGTGAACTGAATGCAGAAAAATTAGGGCTTGCGCGTGTTGGAAAAGTATTTCATAACCTAAGTTATGCGCAGCTTTTCGAGCATGAAGTCGCAAATAACGAAGGGCACGTCCTAAGTAGCAATACGATGACCGTGGACACAGGCAAATTCACTGGGCGCTCACCAAAAGATAAATTTTTCGTGCAGCAATCTCCATCTAGTGCGCATATTGCTTGGGGAAACGTCAATAAACCCGTTTCGCCAGCGGTATTTGATGACTTGTACGCTGATGTGATTGACTATCTTTCTGGCAAAGACATCTATGTAACAGACGGTTACAGTGGTGCACACGCAGACACCCGCAAATCCGTGCGCTTTATTACGGAGTTTGCTTGGCAGTCACATTTTGTCAAGAATATGTTCATTCGCCCAAGCGACGAGGATCTTGCACAATTTTCGCCAGATTTTCGCGTATACAATGCCAGCCATTTCACCAATAAAAAATGGGAAGAACACGGTTTAAATTCTGAAGTTTTTTGCATTTTCAATGTTGAAAAAAATATCGCCATTATTGGCGGCACATGGTATGGCGGTGAAATGAAAAAAGGCATTTTCACCATGATGAATTATTGGTTGCCGCTGGAGAAAATTTTGTCCATGCACTGTAGCGCAAATGTAGGCAAAACTGGTGATGTAGCGCTATTTTTTGGCTTATCAGGTACAGGCAAAACAACGCTGTCAACCGATGCCGCGCGAAAACTCATCGGTGACGACGAACACGGTTGGGACGATACAGGCGTTTTCAATTTTGAAGGCGGTTGTTATGCCAAATGTATTGGTTTATCGCAAGAAAATGAACCGGAAATTTTCAGCGCTATTCGTCGCGATGCGCTGCTTGAAAATGTGGTTTACGATGCAAATTTTGTTGCCAACTACGACGATAGTTCAAAAACAGAAAATACGCGCGTGTCCTACCCCATTGAGCACATTGATAATCATGAAAAGACCTTGAGCGCCGGTCATCCGCAAAACATTATTTTCCTTACTTGCGACGCATTTGGTGTACTGCCACCTGTTTCAAAACTCTCCAAAGAACAGGCGATGTATTACTTCTTATCTGGTTATACCGCAAAAGTTGCGGGGACCGAGCGCGGCGTGACCGAACCACAAGCGACTTTTTCCGCCTGTTTTGGTGAAGCCTTTCTCCCGCTGCACCCGACGGTGTACGCCACATTACTCGGTGAAAAAATGCAACAACACGGTGTCCATGCTTACCTCGTCAATACAGGTTGGACTGGTGGAGGCTATGGCGTAGGCAAACGCATGAGCATTAAAGGTACTCGCGCCTGCATTAACGCGATTTTAGATGGCAGTATCAACCATTGTGAATTTGATACCATGCCATTTTTCAATTTGAGTATACCAAAAACGCTTGAAGGCGTTGATACGCAACTGCTTAATCCGCGTAACGCTTGGGCAGATAAAGCACAATTTGACCACACAGCGCAAAAACTGGCGGGTATGTTTATTGAAAATTTCAAAAAATATACGCAAGAAAATCACGCGTTCGATTTCACGCAAGCAGGCCCTAGCCTCTAGTCTTTTATCCTGCGATAGCGTGACGGAAACACTGCGTCGTCACGCTATCGCCTATTTTCTTATCCAAATTTCCCTTTCCTATGCTACGCCGCTTTCATCGCGCTATTTTGGGTAGTTTTCTTTTTGCGTTGGTCGTCATCGCTGGCGTTTTCTATGCTCTCGCCCCACGCAAAGCCCCTCCGCTCACCTTCACCTTTTTGAATGGCCAAGTCACCGATTTTACCCAGCTGATTGGACGCCCTATAGTAGTGACTTTTTGGGCAACGGATTGTGCGAGCTGTCTAAAAGAAATTCCCGTACTCACCAAGTTATACAATACATATCATCAACGTGGTTTAGAAATCATTGGCGTATCGATGTATTACGATCCGCCAAATCATGTTGTTGAATTTAACAAACAATATTTACTGCCCTACCCGCTAACACTCGATATTGATGGCAACATTGCCAGTGCTTTTGCACAAACGCGTGTCACGCCGACTACCTTTTTGATTAACCCTCAGGGCAATATCATCTGGAAACACACTGGCTTATTTGAATTCACGCAAATACAGCCTAAAATTGACGCCTTTTTATCACCAACATCATAAAGAAAAGAAAGGATATGTATGCTCTGGTTTAAAGCACTGCATTTAATTGCAATGGTCTGTTGGTTTGCCGGCTTGTTTTATCTGCCGCGTTTATATGTCTATCACGCAATGAGTGACGATGCGGTGAGTGGTGAACGATTTAAAATCATGGAGCGTAAACTCTTTTACGGCATTATGACGCCCGCTATGCTCGCTACCTTTGCGGGGGGAATTGGATTACTTGTAACGGGTTCATGGCAACTTTACGCCACAGCAAATTGGCTACACGCAAAGTTTTTGCTGCTTGCCTGCCTTGTTGTGTACCATTATTTTTGCTGGCGATGGCTGAAAGATTTTCGTGATGAGGCGAACTTTCGCAGCCATGTTTTTTATCGCTGGATGAACGAAGTGCCCGTCATTTTTTTGATAGCCATTGTGATTTTGGCTGTGGTAAAACCCATTTTTTAAGACAAAACGTGCGGCAATTTTCCACCGCACGTTATTTTTTTTCAAAAAGTGAAATTATTCACTCACCTGTGCAATCCAGTCCTGCAAATTATAATAATTTGTCACACGCGCTACTTTATTGTCTACAATTTCAAAAAAAGCCCCCGCTGGCAAGCGATATTTTTGGCCTTGTGCAACGGGCAAGCCCTCATCTGTTTTCAAATATTCGCCCAATACAACAAACTCCGCAGAGGCTCTTGTCCCCTCCTCATTTGCCATAATCACCATATCAACTAACTGTTCTTTATAGTTAAAATTCATGCACGACATAAATTGTGCAAAGGCCTCTTTGCCAATGTCGCGTTTACCTTGATTGATATCGTGAACAACATCATCAGTAAGTAAACCTAAAAACGTGTCCATATCACCTTGGTTAAAAGCAGTGTAATAATGTTCAATTAATGCAATAGCAGCAGACTGACTCATGTGATTTCCTTTGAAATAAAATTAAAAAATAAACCGCGAAAGCGGCTATTTTATACCGAGAATGAAATTTTTTTGAAAAAAAACTGGCATTTTAAAAAAAAATTGTTATACTTTAGTGACTTTGCCGGGGTGGCGGAACTGGTAGACGCGCTGGATTCAAAATCCTGTGGAGGTGACTCCGTGCCGGTTCGATTCCGGCCCTCGGTACCAAATACAAAAACCCCTAAGCGACAAGCTTAGGGGTTTTTTTTTGCCGCGTAAAATAAAAATACACCCAAATAACATGGCTCACGTTAGCAAAATTAGCCTATAATTTGCCACTGATTATTGCCAGATTAGGAATACCACTCAACACTATGTCAGCGACGATTCAGGTTTCAGAACTCAATTCAGCATTACTTAGCATTCGACGCGCGGCGGCGGATGTCTACCTTTTTACCGACAAACTCAGTTGGCTTAAACGGGTGCATCAAGTGGCCGTCAAGGCGATGAACGCCGTGGAAGCGATGCAACAAGACATCGATCATTCCCCTGATCTTCAAGCCACCCTCGCCGCCTCAAATAACGTCTCATTTTTTGACGCTATCGTCGACGAAGACGTTATCAGTGAATTGGAAGAGGAAATCCTCTCCATGACGCAAGCTTTTGATGATCCCACACTCTCACAATTTTTAACGGAAGTAGTAGAAAAAACGGAGACAAAATACAAAGTGCTCATCAAAAAGACACACGATTTTAACGCCTTGATGAAAAAAATTAGCTTAACTGGATTGTAATGAACGCGCTATCCCCCATTATGGTGAGCGTGGGTATGCTAACATTGGCAAATATTTTCATGACGTTCGCTTGGTACGCTCATTTAAAAACGCTACAGGATAAACCGTGGATTCTAGCGGTGTTTGTAAGCTGGTCGATTGCTTTTTTTGAATACGTCCTGCAAGTGCCCGCCAATCGCATTGGCTATAGCGTCTTGAGCGTGGGGCAGCTTAAAATTATGCAGGAAGTCATTACGCTAAGTTTATTTGTGCCTTTTTCGATTTATTATCTGCGTGAACCCATGAAGCTCGATTATCTATGGGCAGGCTTTTGCTTACTGGGTGCGGTGTATTTTGTGTTTCGAGAAAAGCTGTAAGTAAGGCGACAGCGCTCGTTTTTTGTGTCAAAATCAGCGCATATTTTCAATTTATTTTATATTTTTTGGGAAATTATTTATGAAACGCATTTTTTTATTTTTAATCACCAACCTAGCTGTGATGCTAGTGATTGGGATTATTTTTAATGTATTGGGTTTACACAGCTCGCTTGCGGCAAATGGCGTAAATTTAGATTTAACAAAATTGCTCATTATGTCAGCCATTATTGGCTCGTCTGGCTCAGTGATTTCACTGCTCATGTCAAAATGGTCAGCCAAAAACGCCATGGGCGTCCATGTGATTGAATCACCACAAAATCAAACAGAGCAGTGGCTTGTGAACATCGTTGCAAGACAAGCACAGCACGCAGGCATAGGGATGCCCGAAGTCGGTATTTTTCAATCTGATGATCTCAACGCTTTCGCAACCGGTGCAAATAAAGACAGTGCACTCGGGGCCGTGAGCACGGGGCTTTTGCGTCAAATGAATCAAGATGAAATTGAAGCGGTAATCGGTCATGAAATTAGCCACGTTGCAAATGGCGACATGATTACCATGGCGCTCATGCAAGGGGTTGTTAATACATTTGTGTATTTCTTTGCCACTGT
>DPKY01000258.1:0-2909 GCA_003542275.1 Methylococcaceae bacterium
AAAATGGACGCCGCGCTAATTTGTGCAACGGTTTTATCGCCGCGCACGATAGCGGTCGCTGGATAGGGGAGTTTGGGCAGTTGATTGCCATCAATTAAGACGTGCGTTGGGGGAATAGTCAACCCTTCAACGGCGCGTTGCATGGCAAGCAACGTCGCTTGCAAGATGTTTAATGTATCAATTTCCTGCACACTGGCTTGCGCAATACACCAACTGAGCGCGTGCGTTTTAATTTGCGCCGAGAGTGCCTCGCGTTTTTTTGCACTGAGCTTTTTGGAGTCATCAAGGCCGAGAATGGGCGCATTGGGGTCTAAAATCACAGCGGCGGCAAACACCGCGCCAGCCAGCGGGCCACGTCCCGCTTCATCTACGCCAGCAATCAATGACATACTTTAGCGCAGAATCCCACGCGTCACGTTACGCAAAAAATTGACCATATCAGATAATTCTTTGCTATCACCCGCTAAATCTTCCATTTGATCAATGGCGTCTTCAAGGCGCAGATTCATTTTGTAAATCATTTTATAGGCTTTGCGAATAAGGCGAATATCTTCAGCGGCTATGCCATTGCGCTCCATGCCCACAGAGTTGATACCATGTGGTCGCGTGGGTCTACCGCCTACCATCACAAACGGCGGAATATCTTGCGTCACCGCGCTGCCCATTGCAGAAAAACTGTATTGACCAATTTGCGTAAATTGATGTACAAGCGTAAAGCCCCCTAAAATAGCATGGCTGTTTAATCGGACATGACCGGCAAGTGATGCACCGTTGGCCATGATGACATGATTGCCAATAATACAGTCATGGGCAACGTGTGTGTAGGCCATAAAGAGATTATCGTGACCAATTTTGGTGAGGTTATTATCTTGTTTTGTTCCACGGTGCATAGACGTATATTCGCGGATCATGTTGCGATCGCCAATTTCAAGACGTGTTAGCTCATTGGCATACTTTTTATCTTGAGGGTCTTCACCAATGGAGCAAAACTGATAAATATGATTATTTTCGCCCAGTGACGTATGACCTTTAATCACAACGTGTGGGCCAATGACAGTGCCTGCGCCAATTTTAACATTCGCGCCAATAATAGAATACGCGCCAACTTGCACATCGTCTGCCAGTTCAGCGCGTGGGTCGATAATAGCCGTTGAATGAATCAAAATTTAGTCTACCACAGCAGCGCAACGAATTTCAGCACTGGCGACAAATTCACCGTCCACATCAGCGCGACACTCAAAGGCCCACACATTTCGTTTACTTTTGAGAAAACGCGCTTCAAGCATCAGCTGATCACCGGGAACGACGGGGCGTTTAAATTTGGCTTTATCAATACCAACGAGATAGTAAATCATCCCCTTGAGTTCATCACCAGCGGTTTCAGAAGCGAGCAAACCTGTTGTTTGAGCCATGGCTTCTAAAATGAGCACACCAGGCATGACGGGTTTTTGAGGGAAATGCCCTTGAAAAAACGGTTCATTATACGTCACGTTTTTCACCCCAAGTAAACTAACGCCCGGCTCACACGCCACCACTTTATCAACGAGCAAAAAAGGATATCGATGAGGTAGGAAGGCTTGAATTTCGAGAATATCTAACTTAACAGACATGATTTTAATTTCACTTATTTTTTTTGAGAACAAAAGAGAGCCGAGTCGGACAACGTTTTCAACTGCTTATTCGGGCATTGTCGATAATTTTTGCTGTACTTGCGCGGTGACGTCAATTTGCTCACTTGCGTAAATTACCCCATCAGTGAGCAATAAATCAAAGCCTTGGTCTTTTGCAATCCCACGAATGGCTTCGACAATGTGGCGTTGGAGTTTGCCTAACTCTTCATTACGACGCACATTAAAATCTTCGCTAAATTCTTGTTGCGTGCGTTTGAAATCACGTTTTTTATTTAAAATGTCTTTTTCTAAATTATTGCGTGCAGATTCACCTAAAACCGCTGCGTCTTTGCTTAGGCGTTCTTCCATGTTTTGAATTTCTTTTTGTTGTGAAACGAGTTGTTTATCACGGGGAGAAAATTCCTGTTCCAAGCGCTTTTTGGCTTTTTCAGCTTGAGGCGCTTTTTCTAATACGGCAGGAATATTCACAAAACCGACCTTCAAATCAGCAGCGTACGTATTTGCTGTAAAAATCAAGCCTAAAAATAACGCAATTTTGGTTTTCATAAAGAGGGGATTCTCCGAAAGCGTGGATGGAAAGAAAAAAATAATGAATAAATTAAAATGGATAAGCGAGGCAAACTAAAAATTGTTTTAAAAGTTTTGCCCAAAGTTAAATTGGAAAATTTGTTTTTGATCTTGATAATTTTGACTGCCAATGGAATAAACGCCAGACTTTGAGTTAATAGGCTGCGCGGCGCTCACCGAAAGCGCCCCAAATGGCGACATCCACTCACCGGAAATCCCCACAGAATACTTCATATTATCCACATTAAAACCGTTGCTAATTGACCCCGCATCTAAAAAAGTACCTAAACGTACTGACTTTGTGTCTGACATGAACGGGACAGGGAAAAACACTTCAGCACTGCCTAGCACTTTGCTTGAACCACCAATGGCGTAATTTCGATAGTTTTTGCAGGCATCGCCACATTCATCTCGTGTTTCGAGCGGTCCCATGGTGTTGTTTTTAAAGCCGCGCACCGAACCTGTTCCCCCTGCAAAATAATTTTCAAAGAAGGGCAGCTCTTTCGTTGAGCCATAACCGTCACCGTAGGAGGCTTCCCCTTGAATGCGCAATGTGAAATCTTTTGCCAGCGGGAAATACATTTGGTGTTTATAACTCATTTTAAAGTATTCTAAGTCACTGCCAGGGACGGTCGCTAAGGCAGATAGACGTTGTTGACCGCCTTTGTTTGGGAAAATTGCGCGATTGAGGGTATCGTGTGTCCAGCCAAT
>DPKY01000258.1:2976-10714 GCA_003542275.1 Methylococcaceae bacterium
AAATCAAAACGCAACTGGTCATATTCATTGAGCGGCAAGCCAAAGTTAATGCCGGCATTAAGCACTTCAGTGTTGTAGTTAGAAATGTTAATTTGCCCTGCATTTCGCTTGGTGTAGCCTAAATTGTAGCCTTGACTGACGCCATCGGTGGTGAAGTAGGGATTAAAAAAACCAAACTGATAACTGGTTAAATAATTACTGTTATTAAATGCCAAATTCACGCGCTTGCCCGATCCAAAGACGTTATCTTGTGAAATGTTGGCATTGAGGACAATCCCTTGCACCTGCGAATAACCAATCCCTGCCATCAAATTGCCTGACGGTTTTTCCGTGACGGTGTAATTAACGTCAATTTCATCCGCCGTTCCCTGCACGGGCGGCGTTTCAACATTGACTTCTTCAAAATACCCCAGTCGCTCTAAACGGGTTTTTGAGCGCTCAATTTTGGAACTCGATGCCCACGCCCCTTCCATTTGACGCATTTCACGGCGTAATACTTCATCACGGGTTTTGCTGTTGCCTTTCATGTTGATACGACGCACATACACTCTTTTAGCTGGGTCAACAAAAAACGTCATGTTCACTGTTTTATTGGCTTCATTGATTTCTGGCACCATGTTAACGTTCGCAAACGCATAGCCATCATCACCTAAGCGGTCTGACATGGCTTTTGAGGTTTCGGTGGCATTCTTGCGTGAGAAGACTTCACCTGGCCCCACTTTCATCAATTTGATTAACTCATCAGCGGGCACGACTAAATTGCCTGAGAGCTTGACTTTATCAAGCGTGTAAACGTCCCCTTCTTTGACGTTAATGGTGACGTAAATATCTTTTTTATCTGGCGTGATAGCCACTTGCGTGGATTCAATGTTGAAATTGATATAGCCACGATCAAGGTAGTAGGAACGCAGTTTTTCTAAATCTGCCGATAATTTTTGCTTAGAATACTGGTCATCTTTGGTATAAAACGACAATAAATTCGACGTGTTGAGCTCAAGTTGTTTGAGTAGCAATTCCTCATCAAACGCATTATTGCCGATAATATTGATTTCTTTGATTTTGGCGACCCGACCTTCCGAAATTTTAATCAGCACGGCTACGCGATTTCGTGTTAAGTCACTCACTTCCGTTTTAATGGTCAAACCGTATTTGCCGTGGCTTAAATACTGCCTGTTGAGCTCTTGCTCTACTTTATCAAGCAACTGGCGGTCAAACACTTTGCCCTCGGATAAACCGATTTTTTTGAGCGCTTTGGTTAAATCGTCTTTACTTAAATCTTTATTGCCTTCAAAGACAATTTTTGCAATAGAGGGGCGTTCAACGACATTGAAAATCAGCGTACTATTGTCACGTTCAACGGAAATATCTTTAAAAAAGCCGGTTTTAAAGAGCGCTCTTAGTGCTGGCGCGGTGTTGTCGAGGGAAAATCTCTCACCGACCGTCACGGGCAAATAGTTATAGACCGTGCCTTCTGATATACGTTGTAATCCCTTGATTTTTATATCGCGCACAATAAATTCTTGCGCGGCGTGTGCGACGGGCACGGTCGATAAACAAAGTAAAATAGCACGAGACAGTTTGTTTAATTTCATGAATACACTTGGGCGATGAAAACGATAAAGAAAGCGAGGCAAGTTAACATAGCGCAAATTGTACCACAAGGCGATGAATGGCAAATCATTTAACGTGTAATGTGGTTGACGTCGTCGTTTTTTTGACGACTCGCACGGCGGCGGGTATAGAAAATCGGCGGCTATTCTAGCGTTTGTGGTGTATTTTCACCTACTTATCAAGCACATTCCTCTTCTCACCGCGTCGCAAAGGCTTTTTGAGGGTCAAAAAATTTCAGGAAAAATTCCTATATTTTTTTCAAACGCGCCGTCTTAGAATGACACTTTATTTCACTTCTATACAAGAGGACGAATTCACATCATGGCCACAAACTATGACGCAGACGGTAAATGGNNGTCTTAGAATGGTCCTTTATTTCATTTGCATACAAGAGGACGAATTCATCTCATGGCCACAAAATATAAATCCACATCAGGGAATGATATTTTTTCACTTTCAACGGTTGATACGATTGAGGGTGGCGCAGGAAGTGATATTTTTAAAATCACCGGCAGAGTTAAAGCGGGTTTTGTACTTGATGGTGGTACGAATGGCTCTGGCACTGGGGCAACGGACGCTGTGATCTTACCGGCGTATTATACAGGCACCTCTATTTCGACAGTAAAAAGTACATTGGGCACGCCAAATGCCATTGACAAAATGGTCTTTAGTAAATCGGGGGATTATTCTACTATCGCTTTCACGCATATTGAACAAATTGAACTGGCGAGCGGTGTGTCTATTATTTTAGGCAATGAACAATTAGATGCGGCGATGAGCTCACTGGATTTAGGTGCCACGAATCCAGGCTTACATTTTTACGGTGTACCGGGCGGAAAATCGGAAAGTGTCACGGTTATGGTGGATTATGAAGACGTGACGTTTACCCCACCGGCAACCGTGATTGGCGCAACACCGACCACTTATAATATGGGCGATTTCCAGCTTGATGATGCGTCAATAGGCACGCTTTTTCATGATGTATTGCATAAAGATAATTTCTTTGAAGAAAGCACTCAAGACAGTTATGCCCGCGCCGATGGCTCAAATAACGATGACGAGGGCTATGGCAGTCGAGGCATTGACAACGCCACGCTCCGTTTAGGTGACGATACTTACTATGGGAATACTGGCGATGATTTGCTGGTGGGGCATCAAGGCTCGGATTTTTTAGATGGCGGTGAGGGAAATGATATTTTCTTAATCACAGGGTTTGAAAGTGGCGTTTTAGGTTCATCAAGCAAAGCTGATGACGGCACGGCAGAATGGATAGCAACCGGCGTTAAACATGACGTTATCATTGGTGGCAGCGGCGTTGATACACTGCGTATTACCGCAGGTGCTGATACACTCGCACACGGCAAGGTCACCTTAAACGATGAGAATTTCAAAAGCATGGAAATTGTGGAAGTGGGCGCGACGGTGGGCCGAATCAACGTAGAAGACGGTGCCTTGCAACTGCTCAATCATCATTACGCGCTCAATGCCAGTGCGACGGGTCAAGTGGGCACAGGACTTAAGCTGGGGCAAACCTTTGATAATGTCAGCATCGATGCCAGTGGCGTGGAAGCAAACGGTTTGACGTTTATAGGCAATGGTAATGCGAACACATTTATTGGCACGCCAAACAATGATCGTTTTATTGGCAACGCAGGCAATGATACGCTAACGGGTGGTGCTGGAGCGGATACGTTTGTGTTTGGCCAAGTGCATTCTCAAACCATCACCGGTGCGGCCACCTCAGTGCAACGCTACAAAACAGTGGCAAGCGCGTTAACGGGCATGGATACTGTGACAGATTTTGTCTCGGGCAAAGATAAAATTGAACTCCATGATGATTTTTATACCGCTTTGTCGTCATTAGGCGCTATAGGTGCTACCAATTTGGTGATAGGCGACAGCGCATTAGATGAGAATGATTATCTCATTTTCGATCCAACAAACTCCGTGCTTGCCTATGACGCAGACGGTAATGGCGCAGAGGTCGCCATGCCCATTGTCAAATTAACAAGTGTTTCTACCTTGGTGTTCACTGATTTTATACTCCGTTAAATGCAGTCATCATTTTTTTGATTTTCATTAGCTGTGTTCTTCGACCACCACGATACGGTTTTTTTTGTATCGTGGTTTTTTTCATTATACAAAAGAACCTTTTTAGATTTATTTAAAACGGTGTTTTTCTATGATAAATCATCATGACGTTTTGGATTTTTATGAATAAATTTGTTTTTAGTCTTTTAGGGTTGACGTTAAGTCAACTGGTTTTCGCTCAAGATGAACCCCAAGATTTAGGGATTATGAATATCGTGGGGACGTCGCCTTTGGGCGGGAATATCGATGCGGATAAATTGCCCACCAATATACAAACCGCCACCGCCGCGCAACTGGAAAAAGCGCAAACGCTCTCGCTAGGTGACTACATCAACCGTTATTTAGGCAGTGCGCACGTTAACGATGCGCAAAATAATCCGCTACAACCTGATATTTATTATCGGGGTTTTGTGGCCTCACCGATGATGGGATTGCCTCAAGGACTCTCAACGTATGTGAATGGTGTGCGCTTTAATGAGCCGTTTGGCGATACGGTGAATTGGGATTTAATTCCACAAAATGCCATTGATTCCATGGCGATGTATTCATCCAATCCTGTGTACGGTTTGAATTCATTGGGTGGCGCGATAGCCATTAAAACGAAAACGGGGTTTTCGGCGCCCAAGCATCAGCTTGAAGTGTATGGCGGGTCATTTGATCGTCATTCAGAGGATTTAACCAGTGGCTGGAATAATGGCACATGGGGCTATTTTATTGATTTAAACCACTTTGAAGAAGCTGGCTGGCGGGATTTTTCACCAACAAAAGCCACGCGTGGCCTCGGGACACTGAGTTGGCGAGGCGACAGAGGTTCGCTGGATTTAACCTTAGGGGCGAATGATAACAATATGTATGGCAATGCGGCGACGCCCATTCAATTACTCAACGAAAACCGCAAAGCCATTTTCACGCACCCCGATATTACAACTAATCGGATGTTTTTTTCTGAGTTAGCTGGCAGTTATGATGTGAGCGACGATATTGAGGTGAGTGGTAATGCGTATTTTCGTCAAAATCGTATGCACACGTTTAATGGCGACAATAGCGATTATACGGCCTGCGAGGATAATGCGTTTTTGTGCGATGCGGGGGAACCCGTTATCGATACGCATGGCAATCCGATTGTCTTTAGCGATAGTGTCGATGGCGCAACACGTAATACCAATGCCATGCAAATGCGCAGCAAAGGCGGCACGCTACAAACGGCATTTACGCGCAATTTATTTAAACATGAAAATAATCTCACTGTTGGCACCAGTTTTGATGTGTCACAAGTGCATTTTGCTTCTGATACGGAAATGGGCGCGATTACCGCTGACAGAGGCACGGTTGGCAGTGGCGTGTATGACGATGAATCGAAAGTCCGTTTGCACGCGGGCACAGAGGCGATTGGTGTCTTTTTAACGGATACATTTTCGATTACTGAAAAACTGGCCGCCACCGTTGCTGGCCGCTACAACCGCGTTGTTGTGGATATGCAAGACCAGTACATGAACGACGAAGAAGGCAAAAATTTAAATGGTCATCATACCTTCGAGCGGCTCAATCCTTCAGCGGGCCTCACTTATCAACTGCTCAATCATGTGAATGTGTATGGTAATTACGCAGAATCCTCACGCGCTCCCACGCCAATGGAATTGAGTTGTGCTGACCCACAGGCGCCTTGCAAATTACCCAATTCATTTATGTCCGATCCTGCGCTCAATCAAGTTGTTTCTAAAACATGGGAAGGGGGCTTGCGTGGGGATTTAAATCACCTGATTGACGGGCAGTGGCGATGGAATGTGGGCTTTTTTCATGCCATCAATAATGACGACATCATTTTTCACCGTTCAGGCAGCTTAACCAGTCAAGGTTATTTTAGCAACGTGGGGAAAACCCGTCGCTATGGCATTGAATCGGGTACCTCAATAGACAAAGACAGCCTGTTTAGCGCAATCGATGATTGGCATTTTTCGACAAATTACACGTATCTCAATGCGCGTTATTTAGATGGATTTGACATTCAAAATCCCTTGGAAGAAGGTGAATTGCTGCGGGTGGATCGTGGCGATAAAATTGCGTCTATTCCTGAACATTTATTTAAAGCCGCCTTGAGTGTGGATTTATGGAAAAAAGTGTCATTGGGCATTAACGGACAATACAGTGGACAGCAGTTTTTTCGCGGTGATGAAGCCAATGCGACGCAACCGCTTTCAGGTTACTGGCTATTTAACGGCACGGCGGAATATAAAATCACTAAAAATCTGGCGCTGTTTGGCAAAGTGAATAACATTTTTGATGTGCATTACAACACGTTTGGTGTTTATGGACAGGCCGCTGACGTCCTTGGCGAAAAATACGATGATGGCCGATTTATCTCACCCGGTGCGCCGCGTGCAGGTTGGATTGGCGTGCGTTTGAGTTTGTAGATGCGTTAATTTAAAGTAGGCGCTGCGCTGTCAGTTTTTTGAGATTTTCTTGCCAAACTGCCAGCAGCAACGCAAGCACCATCGGTCCTAAAAACAGGCCGATGGCGCCAAAAGCCGTGAGTCCCCCAAATACACCAAACAGCACCACCAAAAAAGGCACACGACTCGCGCCACAAATCACCAGTGGGCGAATCACGTTGTCCACGGTGCTGACAACCAGAAATCCCCAAACCAGAAGGCCCAGTCCTGCCCAAATGTTTTCATGCGCAAGGAGCAAGAGGCCTGTTGGAATCCACACGAGCGTAGCACCCATTGGAATGAGCGCCATCAACGCCGTGAACGCGCCAAGCAGTATTGGCGCACCCACGCCAGCAACAGCGTAGCCAATGCCAGCAATAACGCCTTGCCCCAATGCTGCCAGCACTAAACCATAGCAGACCGCACGGGTGGTGTGGCCAAGTGTTTGTAGATAAACGTCTTGCACATCATCAAAAAAATAACGCATGGCTATCTGCAGAGAGGTGAGCCATTTTTCACCATCACGAAAACAGAAAAAAACAGTGATGAGTACAAAACAGAATTCGATAGTCAGCTGCCCTGCCTCACGCAGGCCATTACCCAAAAACGCCAAACTGTATTTTGCCCACGCCACAAGATGCTCGTTGAGCGCTGTGCGATTGTTGAGGAGCGCGTGGAGTCGATTGTCTAAATATTCCCCTAAATGCGGAATTTGACGAATACGCGCTGGCAACTGAAAGGAATGCGTCCCCAGCGTCCGTAGGAGCTGCGTGTAGGTGTTTGACAGCTCTTCTTCAAGGACACGCAATAAACCATAGCCAATAAGCAAGACAATGACAGCCAATGCACCGGTCAATAACGCCGCGCTCAGGGGCGCGTTGCCGTGAAAAAAACCGCGTAATTTTTCATAAAGCGGGTACATGACATAGGCAATAATAAACGCCCAGAGCAGTGTGGTCATAAAATGTGCCAGCACGCAAAAACTCAACCAAGCCAGCAGCAAAAAGCCCAGCGCGGGAATATAGTGACGAGAAAGCGAGGGCAAAACACGAAGTGTCATGGGTGAACCTGTCTTATTTGAGAAGTCTACAGCGTTGCTTTTTTTAACTGCGCAATTCGATCGCGCAATGCAATCGCTTTTTCAAAATCAAGCTGTGCGGCACAGACACGCATTTGCGCGTCAAGTTCGATGAGTTGGCGCTCAATGTCTATTTTACTCAAATGCTTTGTGCCTTTGATATCGCTTTTTTTCTCACTGATGGCTTTGACAATCGTTTGCGGCGTGATGTGGTATTTTTCATTGTGGCGAATTTGTTGTTCACGGCGATTTTGCGTGAGGGTGATGGCTTTTTGCATTGATTGCGTCATGCTGTCGGCGTAAAAAATCACTTTTCCTAGGCTATTACGCGCCGCGCGGCCAATGGTTTGAATCAGGCTGCGCTCAGAGCGCAAAAAGCCTTCTTTGTCGGCATCCAAGATCGCCACCAACGACACCTCGGGCAAGTCAATTCCCTCGCGCAACAAGTTGATGCCCACCAACACATCGAAAGCGCCGAGGCGCAAGTCACGCAAGATTTCGACACGTTCCACGGTGTCCACATCGCTGT
>DPKY01000119.1 GCA_003542275.1 Methylococcaceae bacterium
CCGTTATCGCTTGTAATACGCACTTCACCGGTGCCGATTTTAATATTTTCGTTAAATATCAATACAATATCTTGATTTAACGCAACAGCATTGCCTTTTTTTGGCGACGTCAGCTTTAAAATGGGGGCTGTTTTATCTTTACTTGTCATCGTGAAAAATACAGGAAAAACTTAAAAATACGCTATCGAAAACATGGTACCGTGATACGCCACGACATACCACCTAAATATTTTCAAAGTGATTCATTATTTTCTATGCAAATCTGCAAGCCCTTCATCTTCCAAATTTTGTAATTTATTGAGTACAACGATGGAATGTGTGGAGAGTTCTTGAAAATAAGACGTTAGCGTGTCCATATTTGCTCCATCGCGCACAAGGGATACCAATTTTTGTCCCATTTCATGCAGCGCATTATGCGGTGCTTCGACTTCAACAAAAGAGCGATGATGAGAAAACATCTGCCCCGCACCATAGTACCAGCGCCCCAGTCGACACGCACATGACGACAACGGCGGTATTTTGGTCAATGCTCTACCTTCATGACCCAAAGGCAAAGACGCCGCTTTAATCAACTCATGAACCAAATTTTTTCGCCACTGCACATGATCAACAATGGCCATGTGTATCAATCCTACTGGCATACCCACTAACCAATTAAAATCGCTTGCTATGAAGTGGAGAAATTGATCTAAAGGCAGGGGTTTGCTAATCCAGTAGCCCTGTACATCGCTACAGCCAATATTGAGTAAATGATGATATTGTTCTTTTGTTTCAACGCCTTCTGCAATAATGCTAATGCCTAATTCATGGGCTAATCTAATCGAGCTTGAGGTAATGGTTGCGTTTTTCTCTGAGGAGAGCATTCGCCCAACAATGCCCTGATCGAGTTTGATGGTGGTAAACGGTAATTTACTGAGTGTATCAATAGACGAGTAGCCCGTTCCAAAATCGTCCATGGCAAGGCTTAATCCCGCATTGCGCAGTTGTAGTATGTGGTCTTTAATGTCGCTTGTTGCTTGGAGCGTCGCCGTTTCGGTCAACTCTATTTGGATATTACTTGCTTGCAAGCCTGACATTTTTAACGTCTGCAACAGATGATTTGTAAAGACATCATCTTCAAAATCTTTTGCTGAGGTATTAAAAGACGTGACGATATTGTCATTCACTGCCGTCATGAGCATCAGGTCTTTCACCAACTTATCAAACATATGATAAGTGATGTCTTTAATTAAATCAGAGGCTTCTGCAACAGGAATAAATTCACTAGGTGAAATAATTTCTCCATCGGGTTTTATCCAGCGAATCAGCGCCTCAGCCCCTGTGACGCTGCCTGTAATCAAGGATACTTTTGGCTGATAGAAAAAAACAAATTCGTCATTTTCTATCCCTTTTCTAATCTCTGCTTGTGTGCGCATAACGGAATTACCTTTACATAACATGATAAAAATTACGCAACGTAGTGTAACAGTTATGGGTATTTTTACTCAGTGATTTCGCATTTGCGCAATGATTGTGACGCTCACTTTAGCGATTTTTCAAAAATGCCCTCGCTACTTTCCAGCAACGTGAAATTCTCTTTTGCCCGAGTAATAGCCGTGTAAAGCAATTTGGGTGTCAACACCAAATTCTCTCTTTCGGGGAGCGCCAACACTACATGACTAAATTCTGAGCCCTGCGATTTATGCACCGTCATCGCAAAAGCGGTTTCAACCTGCGCTAGACGTAGTGGCGATACCCAGCGAATCGCCACCGCATTTTCTTGAGGCGTTGTATCAATAAACGCAACTTGAAGTCGGCCGTCTTGATTGTTTAATGCAATGCCAATATCGCCGTTCATTAAATTCAAATTATAATCATTGCTCGTCACCATAATGGGACGCCCTTCATACCACGTTGGCTGTGCGCCAAATAGCCACTGCTCAATGCAGGCGTTAACCTGCTCAACTCCCCACACGCCTTGACGCGTTGCGCATAACACTTGAAATCTATCAAAGGCTTTCAATACCTCCAGCGCCCATTTGTCAATGCACGCGCTCTCAGCGGGGCGATTTTTAATTTCAACGCGATAATCTTGATAACTCCCCAACGACGTATTATACGTTGTGACGTATTCACGAAGTTGATTCGCATTTTGTATTTTGCGCAAATCGGGGTATGTCTGCGTATTATTTATTATCTTACCAGCACGCTCAACACAACCTGTATTCACCGCGTGCGCCAAATTGCCAATACCGCTTGTATTAACAAATCGATAACTATGCAAAAGCATCGCGGTTTGTTGATTCACCGTTGAACCTTGAGTGTGATGCGTGATGTTTACGTCAGCATATTTTTTAATCCACGCTAGCGTGCTTTCATCATACGCCTTGTTTTCAGCGCCTGCGCACAAATTACCTAGCACATATCCAGGTTCAACTGACGAGAGTTGGTCTTTATCGCCAAGTAAAATCAACTGTGTACGGTCTTGAAGCGCATCAAGTAGCGCGGCCATCATCTCTAAATCCACCATCGAGGCTTCATCAACAATCACTATATCCGCGATGAGGCGATTATTGGCACTATAGCGATATAGGCGCGTATCAGGTCGACTGCCAAGCAAGCGATGTAGCGTGCTGGCTTTACTTGGAATGTACTGAGCAATTTCTGGCGGAATCGTTGATTGTAACTGCGTCAATGCCCTGCCAATCGATTCATTCACGCGATTGGCCGCTTTGCCTGTAGGGGCGGCCAGTAAAATAATGGGTGATTGTGCGGAGTGCTCGATAAGATGGCGCTCAATAGCGAGCGCGAGCAATTTTGTTAATGTGGTGGTTTTGCCCGTTCCAGGTCCGCCAGTGATAATACAAAACCGCGAGCGTAGTGCTAATGCACAGGCCACTTTTTGCCAATTTGGATATGGACTTGATTTATCAAACAATCCCTTGAGCCGCTCAACAATCGCCTCAGGCAATGCCTGTGCACGAAATGTCACACGCATATTGATTTTTTCATCGACCGTTTGTTGATAACGCCAATACCGTCGCAAATAAAGGCGTTGATTGCCTGCATCCCAAACAAGCGGTGAATTTCCCTCACCCGTGCTCACAAGAGGCGATTGCGCAAAGAGTGTATTGAGGTTTTTAATTGCTAAGTAAGTATTGAGCTGGGCAATATCCTCGTCCGTCACCTCTTCAAAAGGTAAAAGTGCTTGCGCGGGCTGCGCAAACAGCGCGTTGACGTCCAGATACACATCCCCCTGATTTAATCGATAACTCACCAGCGTCGCCAGCAATAGCAGGCTGTCACTTGCGCTGGGCGCTTCGTGGTGTAAAAACTTGGCAAAGGCCACATTCAAATGCGTGAGTGCTTTGCGCTCAACTAAATTTGCTAAAAATTCAAACAATGGCTGCGTCATCATCATGCCTACACGTTTCCTATATTGCGAGTTGAAAATAAGGCATCGAGTTGCTCAATCGCCTCACGCGAAGGCTTATCAAATAGGCAACGATTGCCACGCAAAAACCAATATACTGCCCCGCCAACGTGCTTGTCATACTCATACGCTTTGCCTAATCGCAAACGCAGTAAACGGTGCAATGCCAGCAAATATAAGCTGTATTGCAAATCATAGCGATGATTGAGCAGGGTTTGAACCAAAGCGGCAGGGGAATACTGCGCGTCACCCTCGCCCAGATAGCTAAATTTATAATCCACAACATAATATTTTTCATTATGCACAAACACTAAATCAATAAAGCCTTTGAGCAAGCCATGAAGCTGATTTTTGTGTAAGGCAGGGCGTGTTTGATGAACAAAAAGATGTTGATTTAATAACGCATCGAGTTTTTGTACATCAACATTGTCCGCGCCAATTAAAAATTCAACTTCACTTTTATACGCGACAATCTCACGCAAACACGCCCCATGTCCCGAGAGTAAATCGGTATTGAGCCAATCTTGTAGCGCGTTTTTTAAAATGCTTTGTCGCTCGTCTGACCAGATTTTTCCTGTAAAACGTTGCGCGATGAGTTGCTGTTGCAGTGCTGGATTATTCGCTACGTTTTGAAAACCGTGATGTGCACATTGCTCAAGCAAGCCATGCACCAGAACCCCTGGTGATGCGCCTTTGGGAAGCGAATGAATGGATGCGTCTTGAGTGAGAGGGAATTCAAGCGCCTCAACGTCATCTCTTTGTGCATCATCTTGGGCGACTTCAATTTCTTCACGCAGCAAAGACGTCATTTTTCCCTGCGAAAACGTCAACGCACTGTAACTTGCCACCCACCAGTTGTCGGGAATGTAGGTGGTTGAGGTCAATGCACTCGCTAACGCCTTGCCATGTGTTGTCTTATCGACATAACAATCATTTGTTACATGAGGTAAATCTATCACAGCAATCTCACCGCAATCGCCTTTCATTGCATGAAGGTGCTCAAATAAAGCACTGGCGGGCGTGCCCGCTTGCCAGCCCAGTAAATGCCCCAGCGCGGTAAGCTCTAACTGAGGAACGTCTCCTCGCCCTTTTCTAATGGGGGCAACACCTAGCCAACACGCATACCTCGCTCGCGTTACGGCAACATAAAACAACCGTAAATCTTCACGCAAGCGCTCTTCATCATTGGCGCGAAGTAAACAATTTTCATCTTCGGTGTCTTCTCTAAATCCACACGCAAAAGGCAGAAACACCAGTGGGTATTCAAGGCCTTTGGATTTGTGAATTGTAATCACTTTAATCAATTCAGCATCACTTTCTAACCGAACAACGGTATCATCGCTTCCTTGATTATGCGCGTTGAAAATCAATTCGGCTAAATGGCTAATCAATGCTTGCTGACCTTCAATTTTGGCACTGTCTTGTTGCAAATTTTCCGCCAAATGCAAGATATTGGTTAATTGTCGTTCACTGTAATGGTCAATGTCTTGTACATTGTGGAGTTGATAATCGTGTAATAAAGCGTGAAGCGTAGCGAGTATACCGTCTTTTTGCCAACGGGTTTGATAGGCCATAAAGCGATTGACATGGCTCTCCCACGCTATTTCATCAAGGACGAATTCATGAAGCGCTTCATAAGAGAAACCAAACGTTTGGGTACTCAACGCAGCGCGAACTTTACGCTCATCACGCGGCGATGCAAAGGCTTCAAGCCAAATAAGCACGTCTTGCGCTTGAGGTGATTGATAGACGCTGTCGCGCTCAGATAAATAAATACTGCGTAGGTTTCGCTCTCGCAAAGCCAAACGCATCACCTGCGCCTCACGCCCTGTCCTCACTAAAATGGCAATATCAGAGGGTTTTATACATTGGAATTCCCCGTTCTCTTTTTTAAATCCCGTTGATTCACCGTTGAGTAAAGCAACAATTTCACTGGCGGTCACTTGCGCCATGTTCGCTTGGTATTGACCGCTAGCAATGGCTTTATCACTACCCCAATGCCAACACGTTAGCGCGGCGACTGCTTTGCCATTGATAACCCAATCATCTTCGAACCCTTTGGCGTCCACTGGAAGAAATGGCAGTGGATTCGTTGCCTTTTCTTGATGGCTTTCTTTAAATCGAAAAGCGCCTAATGGCTGTTTGTCGCCATGCACAAAAATACGGTTAATTGCGTCAATTAACGATGTAGTAGAGCGGAAATTCGTGCCGAGTGTGTGATGATTGCCGATGGTTGCCTCACGCGCCATCAGATAAGTGTTAATATCTGCGCCACGAAATGAATAAATAGCCTGTTTAGGGTCGCCAATCATAAACCATGCTAACTCGTGGTTATGTTGTTGCGACGGATAAATTTTGGAGAAAATGCGGTATTGCACAGGGTCCGTATCTTGAAACTCATCAATTAAGCCAATCGGGTATTGTTGCGCAATCACGCTGGCAAGACGCTGTGCGTTTTCGCCTTTGTTCAACGCAAAATCCAGACGGCTAATCATGTCATCAAACGTCATGCACGCAACGGCTTGCTTTTCCTGTTCGTAACGCTCGCGTATCCATTGAATAGCGTGCTTATACATTGATGTTTTAAATGGCTTTTCCTTGTCTGCTTTCCCTTCCAAATGCGTGACATAGTCATCAATACACCTAATAGCCTCAACGTTAAATTTACTTGCTTTGTCATGATGCGCCGCCGCCAATCCTTTTGTTAATTTTGTGAGACCAAATTTCCCTAAATCGTCATGCTTAAGCCCCTCATTCAAACCATTTGCCCAGTTGTGAATGGCCGCTAACTTTTGTTGAAACGTATTTTGAGAGTAGTTTCTTTGATTGAGCCACTTTTCAGCGCAAGCCCCCATTAACAACGCATCGATAGTCTCTTTGTGTTTTAACCAATGTTGCTTGGCTTGATTTTCATGTTGTTGACGTTCGATTTCCCACGCTTCAATCGGTGCAAAAATAGCCGATAGAGTAGGCAAAGGCTGTTCAAACGTTAACGCCTCTGTTTTAAATAAAGCGTACCTAATCGCTTTTAACAAATGATGCGGGGATATCGCAATCTTGCTTAAAATAAGCTGACATTGCATTTTATTGAGAAGATAGAAATGAATACGCCAATAATCGGTCACCACTTTGTTTAACAACTCCACTTCATTGGTAAGCACTTCTTGCATAAAAGGGCTTAAACTGTCAAAAGCGTGTTGTTGCAGCATTTTTTTGCACCAACCATGAATAGTGTAAATGGCCGATTCATCCATAAAATTTGCCGCCACATCAATGCGTTTAGCACAATTAGGCCACGCTGATGGCGCGTACTTGTTGCGCAAATCGCGTAAAAAGATATCCTCTGTCACCGCTGCTGGCGTTCTAAAATACTGCGCTGCTTCACTGAGTCTTGCGCGAATACGGTCGCGTAATTCTTTCGTTGCCGCTTCAGTAAACGTCACAACCAGTATATTTTCCGGACTTAATGCACGCGCATTGTCTACTGTATACTCAAGAATTAAGCGCACATACAACGCGGCAATCGTGTACGTTTTTCCCGTGCCAGCACTGGCTTCAATCAAATGTGAACCCGACAGCGGAAGGTCTAAAATCGTTAACGTCTTCATTACAATATCTCCGCAATATGTGTTAACAGGGGACGATAGAGTATTTCCGCATAATGGTTAAAGCCTTCTGGCGTTTTTGATAACCTCAACAGCTCAAAATGGGCGAAAAACCGCTGTAAATACGCATCATTGCCCACTTCGCCGTGGTGATTAAAGCCATCACCTTCATAGGTTTTCTTCGCTTTCTCCATATCCGCTTTAGGTAAATACGCAAAAGCGGTTTTCACCGCAACAGGCAGTGGCGATTGCAAACCGGCTTGCCATGCGCTGAGCACGTCTTTTAAATACTTCTCGGCAACGTCTTGGGTTAAGGGTTCAATGTTGCAAACCGTATCGGCACCAATGATGATGGATTGCACGGGAGTGTTTGTTGCACAAAGTAGCAAATGATTCACCCAATGTGTGCAGAAATGATGGTATTTAATGTCGCCTTTTGACAATAAAGTCTGTGCGCTACAATCAATCAAGGCGCACGCATGACCTTTTTGCCGAAGCGTGTTAAATTGACCCGATAATTGCACTGTCACGCCATTGTCTAAACGCACTATGTAGTGTTCAGTGAGCGCTTCACAAACGGTTGGCCATTGCGCCAGATACGTTTGATATTGCAGCCAAGCCGCTTTCACGGGGTTTGCAATGTGCTCAAAGGCAATATTTTTAAAATTCCCTAGTGGAAAAACGCCTTGTCGTGTCATTTTGCTTTGCTGATGTTCAAAAAAAGCGTCCAGATTATCGTTCACACGCTCGTCACTGTCTTTTAGCGCGTTGAGCAATTCATCACAAAAGAGATAGTGCTCTAAATGATTCAACATAAAGGGTTCATCGTCATTGCGCAAGGCTTTTGCGCTGTCTTCAAAAGTAAATTTTAACGTGTAAATACAATACGTTTTCACCGGCGCTTTCAAAAAACGCCCTAACGCAAGAGTCGTTAGCGCTAACGGCGTAGCCTCCACCGCAATGGCGGTAGATTGCACCGTATTTTTTTGAAAGGTTGTTTGTGTAAACCACTCGTGTGCATAGGTAAATAAACGCGGATCACGATTTTTTTCAATGTAGCGCAGACTAAAGGGTTGTAGCGGATGCTCAAGGGTAATGGCGTGGAGCAATGCTGACTTACCGCTTTCATCTAATCGCCATGATTTCTCAATTGTTTCACGAAGCTGACTGATTAAAACTGAAGGAGGAATTTCACTGTTATCGCGGATACTGCGCCCCACCCAACTGATATAGAG
>DPKY01000186.1 GCA_003542275.1 Methylococcaceae bacterium
ATCTATCATTTACGTAATCACTCTCTACTAAAATTTTATTTGTTGAAAAAGTCATTATAAATTAACTTAATCATTTATTTAATAACCTACTAAAAAAACCAGGAACTTAATTATGCCCTCTTTTGACGTTATTTCCGAATTTGATATACATGAAGCGAGAAACGCTGTCGATCAAGCCAATAAAGAAGTCACGACACGCTTTGATTTTAAAGGCACGGATTCCGTTTTTGAACTCAATGACACTACCATTATTATGGAATCTCAATCGACCTTTCAGCTACAACAAATGTTCAGTGTGCTTTGCTCAAAACTCACCAAACGCGGCATAGACATCGCCTGTATGGAAGTAGGCGATGCGAAAGGCAGCGGCAAACTCATGCGCCAAGAAGTCAAACTCAAACAAGGCATAGAGTCCACGCTCGCAAAAAAAATTGTCAAGCTCATCAAAGACAACAAATTAAAAGTACAAGCGGCAATTCAAGGTGAAAAATTACGCGTCACAGGTNNNNAAGCCACTATTCAGTTTTTACGCGCCGCCAATTTAGAGCAACCGCTACAATTTGACAACTTTCGGGATTAAATACGCAAAAGCCCAATAAATACCCAGCAATACAAGCAACCACGCCGCCACAAGCCAGCCAATCACCCCATCATAATGACTGACAAGAAAGGAATATGGCGTGGTGGCGTGCACGCTAAACATGGATTTACTCATGCGTATTTGCCACACCCAGCCGGCATGACACCCCATGCAAAGCGCTAAATTCATTTCTCCACGCCAGCGCAACACGCCCAAAAAAAGCCCCACCGCAAATAATGCCACAAACGCACTGACGTCCTGCATAGCAAAAACATGACCATAAGCCTGCGCAAGCAACGCAAAACTGCCGACCAAACTCAATGTATCAGCAGACACCGGTGTTTTGCTGTCTAAAAAGTGCAAGCCCGCATAATACAACGCACTGGCCAACACGGCAAAACCGGCTGGTACATATTTTTTTAAGCTACTGTAGAGCAATCCGCGAAAAACAGATTCTTCAACAAACCCAATGAGCAACGCTAAGCCCAGCGCAATCCCTATTTTTTTCATTACCCACGCAACAGTCCAGCTTTTTGTCATGTCAACAGAATGGACGCCAAGCCCGTACAACGCAATAAAAACAGGTAATAAAATCAGTAAACTCAACCCCATGCCTTGAAAAAACTGCTTGCACATACGCTTGAGCGGTGCAAATCCTAACATGGAGGTGGTAAGCCCTAAATAACGCGAAACAGGAAAAATACTCAGCAACAACAAACACTGTGAAAATCGAATCATCAATTTACGCAATAGCACAGGTTCATTCAATCCCCACGCAACGACATAGCCCATCACGCAAGCAAAACTCGTTATCACGCCCAATACCAACATGGGCGTCAACAGATACATAACTCGACGCATTATTTAAAATCACCCCACAACATTTGCACAGCCGCCAGTGCGGCAAGCGAGGCAGTTTCTGTGCGCAAAATACGCGCTCCCAACCGCACAGGCACAAATCCAGCGGAGATAGCCATCTCACGCTCGGCATTTGAAAAGCCGCCTTCAGGGCCTGTCAACAGCGTCACCTCCCCACCATCGGGCGAGAGTTGCGCGAGGGAAAGCGTTGCCTGCGGATCTAAAAAAATTCTTAAACCGCTTTGCTGCTGCCCCGTCCATTCGCCAAGCGTACTAATCGGATCAAACGCTGGCAATACAGTACGTCCGCTTTGCTCGGTGGCGTGTTGGATAATTTTTTGCCAATGCAACCAGCGCTGTGATTTTTTTTCCTCTCTAAATTGCACCACGCAACGCTCTGTAACAAGTGGCGTCATTTTTGTCGCGCCCAATTCCACGGCCTTTTGCACCGAAAAATCCATGCGGTCGCCACGCGAAATACCAAGCCCGATATGTATTTTCAAGTGTGATTCCACGCTGCGCTCAATAAATTCCTGCAACGTAACACGGACATTTTTTCGACTGGCTTCCACCACATTGCCCAAAAATTCACCGCCACAACCATTAAATAAAATAATGTATGCTCCGTTTTTCAAACGCAACACGCTACGGGCATAATGCGCATTCTCGTCATCTAACGATACCGTTTCATGCAGGTGCAACGCGGTATTGGTGTAAAGCCGTGATAGTCGCATATTATTTTTCAAAAATGGCGCTATTAAGATTGAGCGCTCCGTTAAAAATGGTTTTATCTTCAATGACGCCCAAACGTGCGCCCTCAAGATTTGCCCCTGTAAAATTCGTATTCTCAAAACGTGCAGACGTTAAATCAACGCCACGCAAATCTGTGTTAGTCAAATTAGCCTCTCGCAAATCTACCCGTTTTAATAAACCTTTATTCAAATTAGCGCCTGTCAAATTTGCGTGCGCTAAATTAGCGCCGTTAAGCGTGACACGCATGAGTCCCATTGGCTGGTTTTTCATATCAACACCCCAATTTGCATGGGTTAAATTGGCATGACTTAAATTGGCACGCTCCAAATTCGCAATGAAACGACTGCCCGATAAATTCGCGCCTGATAAATCCGCATCCATCATACTCACCCCAAAAATACTGCTATTTTCTAAATTCGCCCGTGCAAGATGAATGCGACTCATGACCGTTAAATCTAAATTGAGATTGGCTAAATTGCTGTCATCTAAATTGGCGTCGCGCCAATCAGCCCCCCATAAATCCGCGTGACGAAAATCCAATTTTGATAAATCAAGACGCCGAAAATCTTTGCGGCGCAAATCTGCAATATGGGTACTGTCCGCCTGTTTGAGCGCTTGCTCTATGTCGCTACGTGTTAAATCCGCCGCTAAAGTATTCGCACTCAACAGACACAAGCAGAATGCACGGTTTATTTTTTGTAACGTCTTCATTTTCATTTCGCCATCCCCCAAAACCTTAAAATTTCATCCAACGCAAGCGATTGGCATTAAATACAACAGTCACCGACGACATGGCCATAGCAAGGCCGGCAATCATGGGATTGAGCAGCACCCCAAACAAGGGATAGAACACGCCTGCCGCCACGGGAATGCTTATAGTGTTGTAAAAAAATGCGCCGAGTAAATTTTGTTTAATGTTGACTAACGTCGCGCTAGAGAGCTTCATGACTTGCGCCACGTTGCGTAGCGAGCCTTGTAAAATAACAATATCCGCACTTTCAATGGCTACGTCCGTGCCACTGCCAATGGCCATGCCTACATCAGCCTGCGCTAATGCGGGCGCGTCATTGATACCATCGCCCACCATTCCTACGCAATAGCCAATGCGCTGAAGCTCGCGCACAATTGCCGCTTTGTATTCAGGCATCACTTGCGCTTTCACCTCGGTGATACCCGCTTGCTTGGCAATGGCATTGGCGGTGATATCGCTATCGCCAGTCACCATAATAACACGCACCCCCAAAGCCTTTAACTCGCGCACCGCTTGCGCTGAATCGGCTTTGATGGGGTCTGAAACAGAAATAATCCCGGCAATCTGCCCATCAACGGCAAGCAACATGGGCGTTTGGCCCTGCTTTGCCAAATCGTGTAAAACGCCTTGGTGCGCCTCAACGGCAATGTGTTGCTCAAGCATCAGTGCTTGATTTCCCAACAATAACGCTCTCTCTTTGCATACCCCACTCACGCCACGCCCTGCTACCGCTTTAAATTGTTTCACACGCAACAACGTGAGCGATTGTTGCTTTGCCGCCTCGACAATGCTGCCTGCTAGAGGGTGCTCTGAGCCTGACTCAACACTTGCCGCCAGCTGCAAAACAGTGGCTTCATCAAATTCACCAAACGCCAACACGGTTGCCACAGTAGGTTTGCCTTGCGTGACAGTGCCTGTTTTATCCAACACAATGCAATTCAACTTGCCAGCTGTTTGCAGTGCATCGCCTTGACGAATAAGAATTCCTGACTGCGCCGCCCGTCCAACGGCAACCATGACCGATATGGGCGTCGCAAGTCCCAGCGCACACGGACAGGCAATCACCAGCACTGTCATCGATGATACGAATGCGTAACTCAATGCGCCCTCGCCNNCCGCTAAACGGGCAATTTTAGGCTTACTGTTTTGGGCTTGCCGAACGCTTTTGATAATTTGCGCAAGCGCGGTATCACGACCAATGCGCGTTGCAGTAAATAAAAAACTGCCCGTTTGATTCATCGTGCCCCCCGCTACCTGTGCCCCCACCGTTTTTTCCACAGGCATAGACTCGCCCGTGAGCATCGATTCATCCACACTTGAATGCCCCTCGCTCACCACCCCGTCTACGGGAATTTTCTCTCCAGGCCGAACACGCAGTGTTTCACCAAGCCCCACCTCTTCAATGGGAACATCGATCTCCACGCCTTCACGCACCACGCGAGCTGTTCGCGGTTGCAACCCCAGCAACTGTCTAATGGCGCCAGACGTTTTGCCTCTTGCTTGGGTTTCGAGCGCATTACCTAAATTGATAAAGGCTAAAATGACGACCGCTGCTTCAAAATACGCGTGTTGTGACAGTGCAGGAAACGCGGTGTAATAATCAATCATCACGCAAGAATACAGCCATGCCGAGCCTGTCC
>DPKY01000147.1 GCA_003542275.1 Methylococcaceae bacterium
CTGTTTCATGACAATTTAATTGCGTTGATTTTACTGCTGGGTGTCTTCTTTTGTGGTTTTAATTTACTTGAAGCAACGCTTCCCTCACTGGTGTCAAAAACCGCGCCTGGTGATTTAAAAGGCACAGCAATGGGCGCTTATTCCAGTTCGCAATTCATGGGGTTATTTATGGGCGGCGTTGTCGGTGGCTGGTTTAACGGACAATTTGGCGTTACGGCGGTCTTTATCATTTGCGGTCTTTTGGCGCTGAGTTGGTTATTGTTATCTCTAAAAATGCAAGAACCGCGTTATTTAGCCAATTTATAGATTGGCATTGAAACCATGAGCGAACGTGATGCACAAGCGTTTTCAGATAAAATTTTAGGTGTCACCGGCGTAGAAGAAGTGGTTTTGCGTCATGAAGATGCTGTTTTATATTTGAAAGTGGATAATCAAAAGCTCGATCAAACGCAATTACAATTACTCATGAATACGCACATTCATGAATACGAACCGGCTATTTAAGAAATGATTTAATTACGTTATTGTTAATAACGTATTGTTTTCACGCATTGCAGTCAATTTGGCTGCAATTTTTTTTGACCCTAAGAATAAGAACAGAGTGAGAGACCCTTGAACGTAGAAAGATACCATGCCGTTGATAGAAAACAACTGGCCAAAGACATTGATGCACTGCAAAAAGAACTGTTAGGGAATACCGACATATCCGATTTTAAGCATTTGCTGAAAATCGAACGCTGGGGCAGAATTTGCACGGGACTAGGCTATGCCACTGCGTGGATTGCGCCTAATCCTATTTCCGCTTATTTAATTAGCCAAGGCAATTTCACGCGCTGGACAACCATTGCGCATCACGTTATGCACCGTGGTTATGACAAAATTGAAGGCATCCCCGCCCATTACACCAGTAAAGGCTTTGCAAAAGGCTGGCGCCGTTATCTTGATTGGCTGGATTGGATGTACCCTGAAGCGTGGGACGCCGAGCATAATGACGTGCATCACTACCATTTAGGCGAAGACATTGACCCAGATCAAGTAGAATTTAATATGGAAGGTTTACGCAATTCGCCCATTCCAACGTGGGGGCGTTATGCGCTCTTGGCCCTGATGGCCGCTTCATGGAAAATTATTTATTACGCCTCATCAACGCTTACCGAATACCGCGCCATTCAAGCCAAGCAAACAGGCAGCACACGCGGTCAAGTTTCGCGCCTTGATATGTGGAATCCTCTCAAACCTGCCGGAAAAGATTTGTGGGTGCATTGTATGTTGCCCTACAGTATTGTGAATTTTGTGATTATTCCGTTACTGTTTGTGCCTTTTGGTGTCGTCGCCGCGACAAACGTGTTAATCAATGTGTTAATGGCGGAAGTGATAACGAACTTGCATTCATTTCTTGTTATCGGCCCCAATCACACGGGCGAAGATGTCATGATGTTTGAAGATAAAGCGAAAGGCAAAGGTGAATTTTATTTACGCCAAATCGTTGGCTCAGTGAATTATCCTAACGGCACCAATACACTCGATTTTCTGCACGGTTGGCTCAATTATCAAATTGAACATCACCTGTGGCCAGAAATGACGGCAAGCCAATACCAAAAGGCCCAACCATTGGTCAAAGCTATTTGTGAAAAACACAACATTCCCTACATTCAAGAATCTGTGTTTACTCGCCTACGAAAAACCCTTGATGTGATGGTCGGAAAAACCTCTATGCTTCGCCCCAAACATAGCATGGCATAAATAAAAAAAGCCTCGCTGACGGACCAAGATCAGCGAGGCTTTTGAGTTTTTAGACTAAAGTAGCTAAATTTTTACGGCTAGTAATTCCACTGTAGTTGAGTGCGAATCATGTCGCCGGACGCTTGACCTAAATTACTCACATTTGTTCTATCCATCGTTGAATAAGCAACCGTGAGCTCTAATGCTTTCATCATTTGCCATTCTACACCCGCTTCAATTTCATCAACCGACACGCGTGGCGCGTTGTTTGCGCCTTTGTATGCGCCATCATAAGTTTGCCATTTTGCGTAGGGAATAATAGAATCATCTGAGCGGAGCACTTTATCAATTTTATACATAGCTTGAACATAGCCACCGCTTAAGCTCTGAGAGTTGATTTGTTTTTTGTCTAAATCTAAAGTGCCACCTTCACCCCAGTTCCATTCAGTTTGAAAACCAAAGGGCTGTGGGAATAAAACAGCGTGCACACCAACGCGTTCTTCACGGATACCATTTTTACCACCTATGTAAGTTGGTGTAAATGCTGTTTTTCCGTTAAAACCATTGACACCAGCAAAGGGAGTGATTGAAGCAACGGGTGTATTAAATTTCCCTGATATTGCATCAGCACCCACTTCTAATACTTGTCCTTTAAAGAATGATCCCAAGAAATTGAGTTCGAGTGGGTGGGTGCTGTGCGCAACTAAATACAGATCATCATTTGTTTCAGAACGATTTAAACCTTGACCGTTATAGACCCCTAAACCCAAAACCCCATAATCACCAGATGTTTTTAGCCCTTTTTTAGATAAATCCTTCCATAATTTTTGGACATCACTTGGACTCCAATAAGCCACTAAACCTAAGTCGCGTTCACTAGGAACTGCACTGTTTAGCGCATCGGCACGGTCTAATGTCAGACGATTTTGTGATGATTGTAAGTTTTCCCAACCAAAAGGCACTTTTGATTGACCGGCACGAACACGGTATTCATGTTTTTTGTCAAATGCTAAATCAGCGTAGGCATCGCGTAATTGAACAAAGTTGTTAGCATCTGAGCCACCTGACACACTCGCTGAAAAATCAGGTTGTAAATATAACGATACATAATCATTAATATCGCCTGAAAAAACTAGACGAACGCGGCGGAACGAAAAGCCGCCATTGTCCTTAATGC
>DPKY01000056.1 GCA_003542275.1 Methylococcaceae bacterium
ACCATGGTGTGCATGGTAATATTGTCTTCAAATGCGGCAAGGCTTTGTGGTGTTGGCAATTCACCGTGCAGGAGCAAATGACACACTTCAAGAAACGTACAGCGCTCGGCAAGCGCCTCAATTAAGTAACCACGGTAGAGTAAAACGCCTTTTTCACCATCAATGTAGGTAATCGCTGATGTACAACTGGCTGTTGATGTAAAACCAGGGTCGAAGGTGAAAAGGCCTGTTTGTTTGTACAAGGCTTGAACATCGATGACATCGGGCCCGATAGTGCCTTGCAAAACAGGTAATTCACAGACAGTCTGCGAATTCTCATTTGTTAACGTAAGTGTGCGATTTTCGGTCATGATTTTTTCTCGATGTTAATGCAATGCACTGGATAAAACGTTGTATTTTAAAAAAGGCCAGTCAACACTTAGCGTTGTGCGCCAGCCACCGCTTCTTGGGCGAGTTGCGTGACTTTATCCCATTGTTTATTTTTTACAACGGCAGCAGGGGCAATCCAAGACCCCCCCACGCAGGCAACATTGCTGAGTTTTAAGTAATCATTGTAATTGGCTAATGAGATGCCACCCGTTGGGCAGAAAGTGACTTGTGGCACGGGGCCTGCGATGGCTTTTAGCATCGCTACGCCACCGGCATTTTCAGCGGGGAAAAACTTGAAATGATCAAGCCCGTATTCCATGCCAAGCATGAGTTCAGATAAACTCGAAATACCGGGAATGAGCGCAATAGTGCTGTGTTGAGCGGCCGATAATAAGCGTGGCGTGAGTCCTGGGCTAATAGCAAAGACCGCGCCCGCTTCTTCGGCGGCGTCGAGTTGCTGTGGCGTGAGAATCGTGCCTGCTCCCACGATAGCACCACTCACTTCACTGCTAATGCGACGAATTGATTCGAGCGCGGCGGGAGTGCGTAGGGTAATTTCCAGTACGCGAATACCTCCCGCCACAAGTGCTTGCGCTAAAGGCACGGCATTATCAGCGTCTTCAATGACCATCACCGGCATGACAGGGCTTGCATTGAGAACGTTTTTAGGTTGAATTTTCCACTGTGCTTTGTACATAAGTTCACTCCAATTGGGTTTGCGATGATTTTAAAAGAATCATGTTATCGACATTTATTGGTGATATTATCGCAGAATTCGACGATGATTGCAGTCACAATACGATAAAAATCCCCTGTCACCGATAAAATGACTTGAAAGTGTATTGAATTGTCAGCAAAATCATTTCTTTTACGCTTCTGAAGTTAAAAACAGCGGCAAATTTCCCTCGTTTCTCTTTTCATAAAATATTGCACTTATGACCATGTCTTCTCAAAACATCACGCCACCACGTTGGTTACTTGCTGAACTCACTTACGCCTGCCCACTGCAATGTCCTTATTGCTCAAATCCGCTCGATTACGCTAAACATAAAGACGAGCTGAGTACAGAAGAGTGGAAGCGTGTGCTCACGCAAGCAAGACAAATGGGCGCTGTGCAGCTGGGTTTTTCAGGGGGAGAACCACTGACACGACCAGACTTAATTGAATTAGTGGCACACGCTCGGTCGCTGGGGTATTACACGAATTTAATTACCTCCGGCTACGGTTTAACCGAAGAGAAAATCGTGGCGCTCAAAACCGCCGGCCTTGATCACATTCAAGTGAGCATACAAGCCAGTACACAAGAACTCAATGACCATATCGCGGGCACGGCGTCATTTGAACATAAACAACACGTTGCGCATTTAGTGAAAAAACACGGTTATCCCATGGTGCTTTGCGTGGTGATTCATCGAGAAAACATTCATCAAATGCCCGATATTTTAGCGATGGCACAAAACCTTGGCGCGGATTATTTGGAGCTGGCCAATACGCAGTATTACGGCTGGGCGCATTTGAATCGAGATTTGCTGCTGCCAACCAAGGCGCAGTTTGATGAAGCTGAAGCTATCGCGCAAGCGTTCAAAGAAGAAATGGCCGGTAAAATGAAAATTTATTATGTCGTGCCGGATTATTATGAAAACCGCCCTAAAGCGTGCATGAATGGCTGGGCCACAACGTTTTTAACCATTGCACCCGATGGCATGGCGCTCCCGTGCCACTCTGCGCGAGAGCTACCCAATTTTGATTGCCCAAATGTGCGTGAGTTGAGTGTTTCGGCGATTTGGCATGAATCAAAAGCCTTTAACTTCTTTCGTGGTTTTGAGTGGATGCGCGAGCCTTGCCGCAGTTGTGATGAAAAAGAAAAAGATTTTGGCGGGTGTCGCTGTCAAGCGTATTTATTGACGGGTGACGCGAGCGCCACAGACCCTGTTTGCAGTAAATCGCCTCAGCACGGCGTAATTGACGAACTAATTGTCTCAGCACAAAGAGCCAGTGGCTCGAATGAAAAACCGTTGGTTTTTCGCAATACTCAAAATGCACGCAAGTTCACAACATAATGAAAAAAATATATTTTTTCGGTGTTATGTTATGGGCATTTTGTAACGTAGCGCCCGCCGCAACGCCAGCCATCAGTCCTGCGCTCCAATCAGCGAGCGTGACGACAACCTCTTTTACTTTCTCAGCCACGTTGCTTACGCCTTTACTAAAAGGCGAGAGCGTCAAAATGGACTATGGCAACGGCTTAAAAGCCATGCACTGCGTTGAGCAAGCGTGTACCCTTGCGTTAACCGCTTCAAAAAACTTGTTATCAGCAGAGAGCGTGGATTATACGATCGGCGTGTATGATGTGAAAAAAAATGTACAAGGGGAAGTGCAAACAGGGACTTTTAGTTTGTCAGCGATGACGATAACGCCAGATACGCTCACGCAAACACCCGTTTCGGCTATGCGCGTGTTAGCTGCTGTGGTCAAATTTACGGCGAGTTTAACGGCGCCATTAACCAAAAACGACAGTGTCAAAATTGACTACGGTAAAGGGTTGAAAATCATGACGTGTTCGGGGAAAACGTGCGTATTGTCATCAAATGTGCTTCCCGTGCAAACGACAGCCAACTATACAATCGGCCTCTATAAAGGCAGTGTACGGCAATATGATACGCTCTCAGGTTCTTATCATCCCGCCTCGGCGCCACCACCGGTTACGCCCAGCTCTTATTCAAAAATTTCCAATACGGGTGCTGTGTTAGAGGATTCAGCCACACAAGGCCTTGGTGAAGCAGAATGGGCGTGTACAAAGGACAATCAGACAGGGTTGATTTGGGAAATAAAAAACACCGATAAAGGTTTGCACAACAATATCGCCACCTATTCTTGGTATGACGCCACCGTGCAAGGCAGTGCGGCAAAAGGGAAAATCAATGGCGGTGTTTGTTATGAAAGCCGTTGCGATACGGAAAGTTATAAAAATGCGGTTAACGCAGCAAAGCATTGTGGTGCAGAAAATTGGCGCTTGCCTACACGCAACGAGCTTATGCGCTTAATTTATTGCTCTGATGGCAATTACAGTACGCTAAGTAGTGCAACAGGTTATGTGTGTACAAATGGCAACGTTGTGACCAGTCCCACTATCAATACGACCTATTTTCCTCATATCACTCAAAACTATTGGGTGTGGACGTCCACGCAAGATACTATCAGCCGGTCTTATGCGCTACTGGTCGATTTTAAAGTGGGATATGTTGATGATTACACTAAAATTTCCGCCAACCATGTCTTTTTAGTGCACCGCTAAAGTCAAATTTTCCCGCGCTCCATTGCACGTTGACACGCAAGGCAATATTGACACGCAATGGCGCGGCGGCGACTTTCTGGGATAGGCTCACCACATTCTTCACATTCGAGGGCCGATTCCCCTGTATAAACCGATTTTCGTGCTTCTTGAATGAATAATTCGGTCATTTTATCCATACGCTCAATAATGGCATCGGTGCCACCTGCCCAGGCTGCTGACATAGCATTTGTCTCCTTTGTTGTATTTTTTACTTTTGTAGCAGGGATTTTGCTACCGCTTCAGCGACCTTAATGCCATCAACGGCAGCGGATAAAATGCCACCCGCATACCCCGCGCCTTCGCCAGCAGGGTAAAGGCCACGGGTATTGAGGCTTTGAAAAGTGTCATTGCGTTTGAGGCGAATGGGTGAGGAGGTGCGCGTTTCAACGCCCGTTAAGAGTGCATCGTGCATGGCAAACCCTTTGATTTTTTTATCAAAAGCGGGTAATGCTTCTGTTATCGCCTCAATGGCGTAATCGGGCAGAGCATGGCGTAAATTGCCTAATTTTACGGAAGGCGTGTAGGAGGGTTGTATCTCACCAAATGCGCTAGAGGGGCGGTTAGCCAGAAAATCCCCGACGAGTTGCGCGGGGGCGGCATAGTTTTCACCCCCCAGTAAAAACGCATGGCGTTCCCAATGCCGTTGCAAATCAACGCCAGCGAGCACGTGCTGAGGATAATCCATTTCCGGTGAAATTCCCACAACAATGGCGCTGTTTGCATTGCGTTCATTGCGCGAGTATTGACTCATGCCGTTTGTGACAACGTGACCGGCTTCTGAGGTAGCGGCGACCACCGTACCGCCAGGACACATACAAAAACTGTACACGGAGCGCCCATTTTTGCAGTGATGCACGAGTTTATAATCGGCGGCGCCCAGCAATTTATGCCCCGCGTGTTGGCCAAAACGACTTTTATCAATCATCGATTGCGGGTGTTCAATGCGAAATCCCATTGAGAAAGGTTTTGCTTCCATGTAGACCCCTTTCTTTTGCAGCATAGCAAAGGTATCGCGGGCGCTGTGTCCAATGGCGAGAACAACGTGCGTGCTGTGAATCACTTCACCGCTGTGAAGTTGTACGCCGTGAATTTGTCCCTTCTCAATTAAAATATCGTCAACGCGTTGCTCAAAACGTATTTCGCCGCCTAATGATTCAATGGTTGCACGCATTTGTTAAACCATGGAAACAAGGCGAAATGTGCCAATATGGGGCTTACTTAAATAGAGAATTTCAGGCGGCGCTCCCGCTTTGACAAATTCTTCAAGCACTTTGCGTCCGTAATGATTGGGGTCTTTGATTTGCGTGTAGAGTTTGCCATCAGAAAAAGTGCCCGCGCCGCCTTCGCCAAATTGGACGTTGGACTCTGCATTAAATTCACGTTTTCGCCACAGGGCAAAGGTGTCTTTTGTGCGTTCACGCACGGATTTACCGCGCTCGAGCATAATGGGCTTAAAGCCCATTTGCGCTAAAAGGAGTGTGGCAAGCAGTCCACACGGCCCTGCGCCAATGACAAGCGGGCGTATTGTTGGTGTTTGTGGGGCGTGAGCGACCCATTGATATTGCGTATTGGGTGTTACCATGATGTGCGTATCATCGGCAAGACGTGCTAACACCTGCGCTTCGTTTTTTACGTCAACGTCAAGCGTGTATACCATAAAAATCTTATCACGACGGCGGGCATCATAGCCTTGACGAAAAATATGATAGCCAATAAATTCATCTAAATTGATTTGTAGCCGATAAAGAATCGCTGACGCGAGGTCTGAGGGCGTATGGTTAATTGGGAGCTTAATTTCAGTAATTCGTAGCATGAAGAAGTTGCCGTTTGAGGTCGTTGTTAAAAGTGGGATGCGTGCGCAGTAAATTGCTTATTTTCGTTATTGTTATAATCCGTTTGTCGGTTTGTTTTTGATATTGTAAAATGCTTCTCAAGCAGAAACACGCCGCTAATTGAATTTTGATTAAATTAAAAAGTAAGTCTTAGGAAAATAAAATGGATATATCACCAGAAATATTACAAAAAAAGATTCTTATTGTTGATGATGCCGCTTCAATGCGTACGTTGACAAAGGCTATTTTGCGTGAAGCCGGTTTTACCAATGTATTTGACGTGCCTGGCGGTCGTGAGGCCTTAGCTAAAATGGCGCAAATTAAGATCAATGTGGTCATCTGTGATTGGAATATGCCTATGATGAGCGGCATTGAACTCTTTCAAGCCGTTAAAAAAGACCCTAAATTGGCATTGCCGCCTTGGATTATGTTAACGTCTTCTTCTGAAGGTGAAAAAGTAAAAGAAGCCATTTCCGTTGGCATTACCTCATACATTGTAAAACCCTTCAAACCCGACAATTTAGTCACGCAAATCGTCAACAAGCTCAAAGCGGCTGGCGAATAATAAAAGTCGCTAAACAAGACAATCACAGCAGTGCAGACTGCTGTGATGGCGTCTTTGAGCGCATTTCTCTACTCTGTTTCTTCCACTTCTACCGCAACGGCATAGTTGCAGTCCTTTTGCGGACAGACCTTTTCAACACCGCGACGTTTACTCTCTTTTTGTGTTAACACAGGCCAGTGACACGCTGGGCAGGCTTCATTGAGTGGCGCATTCCAGAGCGCATAATCACAGCTTGGATAATTCTCACACGAATAAAACAATTTTCCATTGCGCGATTTTCGTTTAAAAATTTGCCCTTTTTGGCATTTTGGACAGCCCACGCCCGTGTCTTGCGGTTTCTCAAGTGGTTCAATATAGCGGCACGCCGGGTAAGCGCTGCAACCAATAAATTTACCGTAGCGACTATTTTTATAAACCAATTTCGATTGGCATTCGGGGCACGCGTGATCCTCAACGGTTTCTGGCTCTGCTTGCGCGGAATCGGATAAATTTCGCGTATAGGTGCAACTGGGGTAATCAGTGCATCCAATGAAGCGGCCATTGCGTCCAAGACGAATGGATAGTCCTTTGCCACAGAGCGGACACAATTCATCAATGGCTTCTTGCGTGACATCTTTGCGCTGCACAGAGCTGTCTTTTTCATGCACTAATTCACCAAACGGTTCCCAAAAACTGCGCATAAGGGGAATCCACTCTTTTTCACCGCGCGACACGGCGTCTAAATCATCTTCTAAATTAGCGGTAAAACTGTAGTCGACATATTTGGTAAAATGGTCGGTGAGAAACTTATTCACAATCCGCCCTACATCGGTGGGATGAAAGCGCTTGTTTTCTAGCGTGACATATTCACGATTTTGCAGCGTTGAAATAATCGACGCGTAAGTAGACGGACGCCCAATGCCATGCTCTTCAAGGGATTTAACCAAACTTGCCTCACCATAACGCGGGGGCGGCTCAGTAAAATGCTGTGCAATTAAAATATCGTTTAACAGTACATCGTCGCCTTCTTTGAGGGGCGGGAGAAAATTCTCTTTGTCATCACCCTCTTTAGAATCATCTTTGCCTTCAAGATAAACCGCCATAAAACCTGGCGTTGCCACAGATGAGCCTGTGGCACGAAAAACGTGTTGACCCTCGCTACAGCTCATATCGATCGCGACATTATTGAGCGTGGCGTGAATCATTTGACAGGCAATGGTACGTTTCCAAATCAATTCATAGAGTTTGAATTGTTCAGCGCTCAGATACGATTGAATTTGCGCGGGAAGATATCGGGCGGACGTTGGACGAATTGCCTCGTGCGCTTCTTGCCCGTTTTTAGATTTGGTTTTGTATTCGGGCGGCGTTTTGGGTAAATTGGCTTCACCGTAAGTTTCGCTAATCAACGCGCGAATATCGGCAATCGCTTCGGCGGATAAATTGACCGAATCGGTACGCATATAGGTAATCAACCCCGCTGTTTCGCCACCAATATCAATCCCTTCGTATAATTGTTGCGCGACAGCCATGGTTCTTTTGGTCGTAAACCCGAGTTTTCTTGCTGCTTCTTGTTGGAGGGTTGAGGTAATGAACGGTGGCGCGGGGTGGCTTTTGCGTTGTTTTTTTTCGAGCTTGCTGACCGTTAATTTTCCTTGCGCATCGCGTAATAATTGCGCTTTGGTCTCTTGCGCCGTTTTAGCGTTATCGATAGTAAATTGACTGACTTTTTTACCGTCAAGATAAGTAAGCTTGGCTTTGAAGGCTTGGTCATGTGCAAAGGTAGCGGCATCTACCGACCAATATTCACGGCTTTTAAAGGCTTCAATTTCAAGTTCACGCTCAACAATCAAACGCAGCGCCGGACTTTGCACACGTCCAGCAGAGAGGCCACGTCGAATTTTTTTCCATAGTAGGGGCGAGAGATTAAACCCAACTAAATAATCCAGCGCTCGCCGCGCTTGCTGGGCATACACTAAATTAAAATTGAGTTTAGTCGGCTGGGCAATGGCTTGCGTGATGGATTTTTTGGTAATTTCATGAAACGCCACGCGGTGCACGTTTTTATTGCCAACTAAATTTTTCTCATTGAGGTATTCGAGCAAATGCCATGAAATGGCCTCGCCTTCACGATCAGGATCGGTAGCGAGGTAGAGGGTGTCGGCCGATTTTAGCGCTTTAGTAATAGCTTGCAAATGGCGTTGATTGCGCTCGATGATTTCATATTTCATGGCAAAATCATGTTGAGGATCGACCGCGCCTTCCTTGGGAATGAGGTCGCGCACATGACCGTAAGAGGCGAGTACATGAAAATCTCTACCGAGGTATTTTTCAATGGTTTTGGCTTTGGCGGGGGATTCAACAATGACGAGATTTTTGCTCATTTATCCATTCCATTTGATACAAAAGGCGAGAGAGGTAATCGTTTTAATGTACATACGTTGGCATCAAATCGTAAATCATGTCTTCCATTCGCGCAAGCGCGAGCTCTTCATCGGGTTGATTGAGAAGGACAATGAGGACAATCCATTTCAGTTTATCGAGCGTCAAGCTTTCTTCGAGGGCAATGGCGCGGTCTAGCACCAGTTCACGATTAACCGAATTGAGAATGCCGGTGCGCGTTAACGTCATCAATAAATTTTGACAGTCAACGTCAAGACGCTCTTTTTCTTTTTCACTAAAGATGCGTAATGACGCCGCAGCGGTGGGCTGAATGTCACTGGATTCCATACTGAGAGATTCTAGCCAGGAAAAAGCACGATTGACTTCTTTGCTCTCAAAGCCTGCTTGTAGCAATTCTGTTTTCACCACGTCACTGTCGGGCAGCGTGTCGCTGTCTTCGTCCATATAATTTTCAAACAGGTACATTAGCACATCAAAAATATTTTCTTTCATAAATCCTAGGTTATTATTTTACACGGACGTAGCAACCGCCAGCCGTTGCCTCGATATGCCCCTGTAGTTCAAGCATGAGAAGTTGCACGGCAATACTGTCAACAGATTGTCCCGAACTTTCGACTAAATCATCAATGGACGTTGGGTGAAACATGACAAGATTCAATAATGTTTGTTGCTCAAGGTCAAGTAATGATTGTTCTGGCTCGGCGCGTAAAAAGCTAATTCGTTGTTTATATTGACTTAATTCATCAATAATATCCTGTGGGGATTCGACAAGTTTTGCGCCTTCTTTTATCATCGCGTTACAGCCACGAGAGAGTGGGCTGTAAATCGAACCAGGAATGGCGAAGACCTCACGATTTTGCTCAATGGCAAGACGGGCGGTAATCAGTGAACCGCTTTGTTGCGCCGCTTCAACGAGTAACAGTCCTTGACAGAGGCCACTGATAATCCGATTACGGCGTGGAAAATTAGTGGCTTGTGCGGTGGTACCCGGTGGAAATTCTGACACCATCGCGCCATGATTGACAATTTCTAGCGCAAGGGGTTTGTTGCTGGCCGGATAAACCCTATCAAGCCCCGTGCCGACAACGGCAATCGTATAACCATCAGCGCTTAGGGCGCCTTGATGCCCCGTTGAGTCAATGCCAATGGCCATGCCGCTGGTAATCACAAAGCCAAATTTACTGAGTTCAAAAGCAAAATCAAAGGCGGCTTTATTGCCTAACGCGGAGGGATTTCGACTGCCCACGATGGCAATTTGAGGGTAAGCGAGTAATTTGGGGTTGCCTCGAATAAATAAAAG
>DPKY01000014.1 GCA_003542275.1 Methylococcaceae bacterium
GGCAAGGTAACATCAATGCGTTCACTGGCAAGGCGAGACAATAACGCCGCTTGTTCGAGTTCGATTTTTTTAGCGTCCAATTTATCTTGAAACGCCTCTTTGGCTTGATTGATCACTTGACCGGCTTCTCTGCGTTGCTCGGGTTCAAGTTGCCCCAATGTTTTCATCTGGGCAGTAAAAACGCCTTTTTTACCTAAATAATGCACACGCACATCATCAAGGCGCGTTAAATCAGTGGCATCAGCAAGCGCTTGCAAGGCTTGCGAAAGAAGAGTTTCTAAATTATCGGACACGGGTCAACTCGCGGTAAGTAAAAAATGAAGTAAAAAAAGGGTAAAAATGCGGTACCTGTAAATACAAAAAAATCTGCTCACTGTAAAAGTTGAGCAGATTTTTGACGTTAAAAAAGCAAACCNNATTTAGAGCGGACTCATATTCGCTTTGGCGATTTCTGCAATTTTACCAAAAGCGTCAATATCACGAACGGCGATATCGGCTAACACTTTACGATCAACTTTAACATTGGCTTTCGTCAAGCCGTTGATTAAGCGACTATAGGAAATACCAAACAAACGCGAAGCCGCATTGATACGCACAATCCAAAGTGCACGGAATTGACGTTTTCTTTGTTTGCGGTCGCGGTACGCATACTGACCAGCTTTAATAACGGCTTGTTTTGCAACGCGGTAAACGCGACTGCGTGCGCCGTAATAGCCTTTGGCTTGTTTAAGAATTTTTTTGTGTCTTGCTCTGGCGGTAACACCGCGTTTTACTCTAGGCATGATTTATCTCCTTATTTTCTAAACATTAAAGATAGGGAATCATGCGGTTTGCCATACGCAAATCCGAAGGATGCACGGCATTTGGCGAACGCAGTTGTCTTTTTCTTTTCGTTGATTTTTTTGTCAAAATATGACGAAGGTGTGAGTGACCACATTTCAAACCACCGTTACCAGTGCGTCTAAAACGTTTCGCTGCACCGCGATTAGTTTTAATTTTTGGCATTTGTTTGCTCCAAGTAAAGTAATTAAACATCCCTAAAAAAGTTCATATAGGCAAAATGCGTGGCCTACATAAAACAAAAAAGTCACCCAATCCTTGCGTGACTTGTACTGCTAGTTTATTTTTTTTTCTTTGGGGCGAGTACCATCACCATTTGTCGACCTTCCATTTTGGGAAACTGTTCGACAGTGGCGAGCTCTTCCAAATCTTTTTCAATGCGCTTGAGAACATCCATGCCCAATTCCTTATGTGCCATTTCACGTCCACGATACCGTAGCGTAATTTTGGTTTTATCCCCGTCGCTTAGAAACTTAAGCAAGCTTTTGAGCTTCACTTGATAATCGCCGTCATCGATACCAGGACGGAATTTGATTTCCTTCACTTGTACTTGCTTTTGCTTTTTCTTTGCGATAGCCAGTTTTTTGTTTTGTTCAAACTGAAACTTGCCATAGTTCATGAT
Organism: Methylococcaceae bacterium; assembly: GCA_003542275.1. Taxonomy (GTDB): domain Bacteria; phylum Pseudomonadota; class Gammaproteobacteria; order Methylococcales; family Methylomonadaceae; genus UBA10906. Next base: position 1,463 of record DPKY01000014.1, read on the forward strand.
TTTGCAAACTGGCGGATCGGCATTAGGTGAAATCTCAACTAAGTCCAAATCTTCATCGTAGGCTAATTTTCTTGCTTCATCAATAGGCATAATGCCTAGCATTTCACCATTCGCGCCTGTTACCCGCACTCTTCGTGCGGTAATCATGTCATTTAAGCGCGTTTCATCTTTTTTCGCAGCGATACCTTAATCCTCCACGTTAATTATTCTTTGTTTGCGATAACTTGCGCGAGTTTTTCGCTAAAGTTCTGTATCGACAAACTGCCTAAGTCTTCACCCTTCTGAGTGCGTACCGTGATTTTTTTTTCTTCTAATTCTTTGTCACCGATGATAACAAGATACGGTACACGTTGCATAGAATGCTCGCGGATTTTAAACCCGATTTTTTCATTTCTCAAGTCTATTTTGACGCGAACACCTTGAGATTCCAAAGTTTTCAGTACCTGATGCGCATAATCTGCGTGTCTATCCGCAATCACCATAACCACTACCTGCACAGGAGAGAGCCATGTGGGGAAAGTTCCTGCGTGCTGTTCAATCAAAATACCAATGAATCGCTCAAGCGAACCTAAAATGGCACGATGCAACATCACCGGCACTTGACGCGAGCCATCTTCTGCAATAAAACTGGCACCAAGACGCCCTGGCATAGAGAAATCCACTTGGATTGTGCCACACTGCCAAACGCGACCAATGCAATCTTTGAGTGAAAATTCAATTTTAGGGCCATAAAACGCTCCTTCACCAGGCTGTAGCTCCCATGCCAAGCCTTTTGCATTCAACGCCAACTCAAGCGCACCTTCTGCCTTATCCCACACCTCATCACTGCCCACGCGATTTTCAGGGCGCGTAGACAATTTAATAATTACATCATCAAAGCCAAAATCACGATACACGTCATAAAGTAAATCAATAAACGTAGCAACTTCTTCTTGAATTTGGGATTCTGCGCAGAAAATATGCGCATCATCTTGCACAAAATTGCGCACACGCATGAGACCATGCAGCGTCCCCGATGGCTCATTGCGATGACAAGAGCCAAATTCAGCGAGGCGAATGGGCAAATCACGGTAACTTTTCATGCCTTGATTAAAAATTTGCACATGACAAGGGCAATTCATGGGCTTGATTGCGTAATCCCGATTTTCAGAGTGCGACGTAAAAATCATCGCGCCAAACTTATCCCAATGCCCTGATTTTTCCCATAAAGAGCGATCAACTAACTGCGGCGTTCTCACTTCGCCATAGCCATTCACCCGCAATTTTTCACGAATGTATTGTTCAACTTGCTGATAAATTGTCCAGCCTTTTTCATGCCAAAACACCATACCAGGCGCTTCTTCTTGAATATGGAAAAAATCAAACGTTTTCGCTAATTTGCGATGATCGCGTTTTTCTGCTTCTTCAAGACGGGTTAAATACGCTTGCAACTCTTTTTTATCGCGCCAAGCGGTGCCGTAAATACGCTGTAGCATTTCATTTTTGGCGTCACCGCGCCAGTACGCACCGGCGATTTTCATCAATTTGAAGTGCTTGAGCTTGCCGGTTGATGGCACGTGNNCCACGGCATAAATCCGTAAAATCCCCCTGATTATAAAGCGATAACACCTGATCAGCGGGAATAGACTCAATAATCTGTGCTTTATAGGCTTCGCCTTGATTTTTGAAAAAAGACACCGCCTCATCACGCGATAGCGTAGAACGCACCACATCGGTATTCGCTGCGGCTAATTGCTGCATTTTCGCTTCGATAGCCTCTAAATCATCGGGGGTAAACGCGCGTTCATACGCGAAATCGTAATAGAAGCCATTTTCAATGACTGGCCCGATGGTCACTTGGGCACTGGGAAAAAGTTGCTTGACGGCCTGCGCGAGCAAATGCGCAGTGGAATGACGAATAATGTCTAGGCCTTCGTCATCTTTTGAAGTAATGAGTTGCAGGGTAGCGTCATGTTCAATAAGGGTACTTGCATCAACAAGCTGACCGTTAACTCTGCCCGCAAGGGTGGCCTTCGCTAATCCAGCACCAATAGATTGAGCAACCTCAAGCACACTGAGGGGAGATTCATAAGTACGTTGAGAACCGTCTGGGAGCGTAATGACTAACATGACTGAAAACCTGATACGTGGAAATCTGATAAATGACGCAATAAAAAAGCACTGACGTTGCAGTGCTTTCTTTTGTTTGGTAGGCGCGATTGGACTCGAACCAACGACCCCCACCATGTCAAGGTGGTGCTCTAACCAACTGAGCTACGCGCCTGAAATTTGTAATTTCAATCTCTTGATTATACCAACGGATTTATTTTACGCAACCTTTTTATTTCTTTTCATGCAATCTCACGCCGCCTCCCCCTAATCATTATTTTGAAAAAGCAATAAATTGACGATAAGGTGAGCCTATTTTCCAGGTAATCGCCTCCGTGTAATAATGAATTAACGCTAAATACCCTAAAATGCCCAGCGTGACGGCTTTGCGAATTTCAACACCAAAGAGTTGAACGGTCAGCCAAGACACGGCGGCATCGCCATAGGCCTGCAGAAAAAAAGCCAGTGAAAATGACAACAGCGGCAATACACAAAACAGAGAAAGCCGATAACGCGCTGCTACACGGTATAGCGCATTCTGCGGCGCTGTTGCGTGTTTATTGTAATCGTGGGTGACATAAAAAATATAAGCCGTGGCATCATGCACGAGGCGCGGCATTAAAATGGCAAAAAAATAATAACTCTGCACATACAAATAAAAACTACTGACCACCAGAAAAACATTCATCCATAAAAAACCCTTACCAAGCCAATTTGTCACATAACGCTGAACAGACAGCGCACAGAGCAACAATAGCACGGTCAAGATTCCCGCCGCTTGTTGAATTTGCGCGAGGATTTGCGCCGATAAACTGGTGTGCAAAAAAATGCCGATATAAATCAGCACGCCCGCTGCCACGCTCAGGCCAAGCAAGGTGCGATGCGCCCAATTTGGTAAGTGACAGACGCCTCTTGCAACGCCATGCTGTTGTTTTAAAACATGAAATACTGTCCATGTCGCCACGGCAAGATAAAAAACACGATACGGTATAAACAAACTCCCCACACCAAAAACCACCATAATTGCCAGCGTCACCCAAAGTAAATGGTTTTTGTAATACTGCAAATACGCTTGATTACTGGCCAGTAAAATCGCACTGGCTAAAATATGAGGCGTACCAAAAAGCACTTGAAACAATAAAAAATGTGTCGGGCGTGTCGGTAAATTGTCATGTAACCACCCTTGCCAAAATAACGTGTCCAAGCCATAGAGCAACAGGCACAACGGAATAATTAAATACAACCCCAATAAAACACGAAACGACACGCTCAACGGGGTAAATTGCTTGATTTTCTCTTCTTTTTCTTTTTCTTGAGACAGCAATAACACATCTGACATAATAGCATCCTAAAACCAGTGAATTAACCTAAAATTGGACGAGATGTTTCATTATAAATCAAATTGTTAATGACAACGAAACGCTTGTGTGTATCGTTATTTCAAAAAATAACGGCGATGTTTAAAAAATGAAATCGTCCGCTGTGAGGCTTTTCACACCAGTGAGATGGAGCGTAAACGCCACTTTATTATCCGCGCTAATACTGGCATAAAGCGTCTGATCTTTGGGATTAAAATACACCTGCCCGACCACATTCGCCGCAAATTGTGTCCCTGACGTTAACGTAAACGCTTGATCGCCAGCAAGAGCGTTATTTGCATCGATAACCGACAAGTCAATTTTATCTTTTTGCGTGGCATTAAAATCCGCAATCGTATCTGCGTTTTTGGCGAGCGCGGCACTGTCGTTAATAGCATTAAATTTAAACGTATCCGCACCTGCGCCGCCGGTTAGCACATCTTTGCCCAGTCCGCCAATTAACGTGTCATTGCCTAAACCACCTGATAATTTGTCGTTTTTCGCTGTTCCCGTCAGTAGATCATCCGCTGCAGAGGCCTTCGTACTCACTATAACAACAGTCGTGGCGAGGCTACTTACTTTTTCAACAGTGCCCAATTGATCACGATAACTTATTACTGCTACAACCGTCTTGCCCACCTCTTTCTTCGTGAGCGTGTAGGTTGCAGTGCTGGCTAATACGATCTCCGCGTCATTTTTCCACTGATAACTAAAATTTCCTAACCCATCTTTATCTTTAATTGTGCTAGAAAGTGTCAACACACTGCCCACAGTAAACACTTTGGTATTGGATTGTATTGTGACCCCACCTGTTGGCAGATTATTGAACGGATTACCTTCAGGCACATCAAACAGCGAGCTATCAAGAGGTGGCGCATTAGCAAACCCTAATACTTTACTGCTTAATGAAGATGCCACAAGATTGCTGTCCCCACCGACACTCTCATCTCCCCATGTTACTACCGAGCCATCGACGCGCAGCGCCGCAAATGCACTGCGTGTCGATAAAGTTCTCCCGTTAACAACGCCGTCATCAACGCTCACAATCGCCTTGACATCCACTGTTCCATCAAGTTTTGCACGCACCGCACGACTATCCCCGCCCCCACTATACATTCCCCACGTCACCACCGAGCCATCAACGCGCAACGCCGCAAACGCATTCGGATTAAAATAAATCTCTTTGACGTCAATGTGACCATCAAGCTCCGCTGCCACGAATGCACTGTCCCCGCCTACACTCGCACTTCCCCACGTCACCACCGAACCGTCAACGCGCAGCGCCGCAAAGGCGCTACCATTGGAATAAATTTTAATCACATCAATTTGCCCATCTAACTTCGCCGCCACCGCGCGACTATCGCCGCCCGCGCTGGCTTGCCCCCACGTCACCACCGAACCGTCGATGCGCAACGCCGCAAAAGCGTAATCAGAAGCGATAATATCCACCACCGCCACCGTACCGTTCAGCGCACTGTCGAGGCTTGAAATGTCCGCGCCATTAAATATATCCCCCCACACCGCGACAGAATTATCAATGCGAATAGCCGCAAAAGCCGCTTTATTGGCATAAATTTTTGTAACTATTTTACCTGGTGGTATTTGTGATTTTCCGCCAGCGAGGCCAAAAGACGCGTTGCCCCACGTCACCACCGAGCCATCATCACGCAACGCCGCAAAAACGCCCGAGGCATCATTGGCATAGATAACTTTTACATCAATAGCGCCATCAATTTGCGGCATCATGGCCGTTTTCAGTGTGCCGCCATTGAGCGCATCCCCCCACGTCACCACCGAGCCGTCACCACGCAAGGCGGCAAATGCACGACCATTGCTGTAGAGTGTTGTGATGGGAATACGACCGTCTATTTGCGTGGACACCGCCGTACTGTTCCCGCCTAAATTCGCCTCCCCCCAAG
>DPKY01000200.1:0-170 GCA_003542275.1 Methylococcaceae bacterium
GATTATCTCGCAACTCATGGTGCTCTATCCGCTCATTATTGATACGCTAAATAGCCAATTCACCGCACGTATTGAGGTGTTGAAAATAGAAGAAACGGCCGTATTAGCCGGCGCCGCATTGTTGAGCCTATTGCTCATCGCTTTCTTTTGTCATATCAAAAAACGCCTCA
>DPKY01000200.1:237-2647 GCA_003542275.1 Methylococcaceae bacterium
GACGTATTTTGATCAAATTAGCAACGGCATCTACGACAATACCATTATCATTCACTACGAAGATGAAATTGGCCAACTGCTATCAAAATTGCAGTGTATGCGCCATCATCTGCTCAATAATGTAGACACACTCAAACACAACGTCATGCGCCTCACCGATGCGCAGCGCATTGCCAACCTGGGCGATTTTGACTGGGATTTACAGCGCAATGAATGGCATTTTTCTGACGAAATTTATCGTATTTTTGATATTACCGTCGACGAATTTGAATGGAATTACGAAAAGTTTCTCAATTTTATCAAACTCTCTGACCGTGATAATGTCGCCGCAACGCTCGTTCACGCGCGTTGCGTTAAGGGGCGATATGATATGGAATATCACATCGATTGCAAAAATGGCGTGCGCAAATTGATTTATCAATGTATTGAAAGTCATGCCAACGAGGAAGGTGAAGTGATTCGCATGGTGAGTACCGTGCAAGACGTGACCCTTCAGCGTGAAATGGAAACGAAAATCAAGCTCGCTGCAAAAGTCTTTGACCACGTTGGCGAAGCAATTTTTGTGACCGATGAAAATAAGAAAATCACCCTCATCAATCGTGTTTTCACGGACATCACAGGCTATGATGCTATTGAAGCCTTAGGCAAAGACCCGCGTTTTTTGAGCACCGCCAAGCAAGACGATGAGTTTTATGATGCGCTGTGGTTTGAAATCAATACGCATGACGTATGGAAAGGCGAAGTGTGGAACCAGCGCAAAGATGGGTCGGCTTTTCCCGAGCAACTCACCATGACAACCATTCGCAACAGTAAGAAAGAAATTGTCAACTATGTGGGGATTTTTTCTGATATTACCGAGCAAAAACAAGCCACCGAGCAAATTGAATACCTTGCCAATTATGATGCGCTAACGGGACTGATGAACCGCAGAGCCCTGCAATCGGCCGTTGAGAGTGTGCTACTTTCTGTTCAAAAAAATCAACAGTTACTCGCCCTTTTGTTTATCGATTTAGATGGCTTTAAAGCCGTCAATGATACACTCGGGCACGAGATGGGCGATGAAGTGTTAAAAACGACGGCGGAGCGGTTGATGAAAAACGTGCGCGGGCGGGATTTGGTGGCGCGTCTTGGCGGTGATGAATTCGTGGTTGTACTGGTACATTTAACCGATGTGAGCCATATTGTGCCTGTGGCCAATAAATTGCTCAATGCCCTGCATCAAACGCTTCCTAACGCCGACCGAACGCTTCACGTCACGCCCAGCATTGGCATTGCGGTTTATTCGCAAACGTGCTGTGATTATGCAAAACTGCTTAGTAGTGCAGATCAAGCGATGTACAAAGCCAAAGAAAGCGGAAAAAATAATTATCAATTTGCCCCTTAATCCTCAACACCACAAAAATCGCTCATGAGTTATCAAGAAGAAACGCCTGATCACCAAGAAACCATTTTAAACGTGCGCAGTGTCCTCGCGCGTCATCGTTTAGTTGAAGAATTAGTGAGAAAACAAAATTTAGTGGAATTGCAGCGTTTACTTGAGCAACTCGATGCGAATGCGATGGCGCAAATGCTTGAAGTTTTCTCACCAGATGACCGGCAAATTATCTGGGATTTAATTGCTGATTCGCATAAAGAAGAAATTTTGCTGGCCATGTCCTACGATATTCNNAGTCCTATGATATTCGCCTTGAATTAGCGGCGGATTTTAAACCCCGCAATCGCAATATGATTATTCGCGTGTTTGATTTGCACGAGGGCTTACTTCGACAAATTCCCGTTGAAACTAAAGATGACTTAGCGCACGCCAACCCCATCTGGATTGACTTGGTCATGCCTGAAGAAGAGCATTTACTCTGGGCGAGTGAAATGTTTGGCGTGGATTTGCCCAACCCAAGTGAGTTGACCGATTTGGAAACCAGTGCGCGTTTTTATGTGGAAGAAAACGGTGAAGTGCATTTACATTCCGATTTTTTGCTGGATAGAAAAAGCGAATCACGCAACGTGGCGGTGGCGTTTGTTCTCAATAAAGGCACCCTGTTTTCTGTGCGCGGTGAAGAATTACCCGTCTTTCGACTACAACGCCTCAGGGCGCGTAATGAATCGGGCTATGTGTCTGACGCAAAAGGATTGCTTTTGGATTTATACGCTGCGGACGTGGAATACTCAGCGAATGCGCTGGAGGATATTTACAGTGAATTGGAATTTGTCGGCCGGCAAGTTTTCAAGTCTTACATGACAGACGAGGAAGCCGCTAAAATTCTTGCCGCCATTGCCGAAGAAGAAGATCTCAATGGCCGCATTCGCCGCAATTTACTCGATACGCGCCGCGCCCTCTCTTTTCTTATGCGCGGAAAGTTTTTCTCTGAAGAACAACACGAAGATGTGCGTGAACTTTTACGCGACATCGAAT
>DPKY01000011.1 GCA_003542275.1 Methylococcaceae bacterium
TGCACTATGTTGAGCAACACGCAACCGGCGTGAATTTGTCTCGAGAAATTGAAGTCGATTATGCCAATCAAATGCAATCGCTCAAAAACGCGCTGCTACGCGGTCAAAATCCCGCCGCATTTGTCAAATTTGTTCACGAATTTGACGATAACGGTAAGAAAATCACACAGCATCTCATGGCATTAACAAATTTAATGCGCGATATGCCAGAAAAAGAAGCCTCGGATTTAACCGACACCGCACTCAAAAATCACCATGATTTGATGGAAAAATATCACGTTGCTTTAAAGCAATATCAAACCGATAATATTAACAGCATCGCTCTGGTAGATAATAAAATAGAGGACGCTAATCAAGAATTTGTTCACAATATCGATGACTTAGTCAACTTTCATCAACATCAAATTGACAAACATATTAGCGAAAATCAAACACACTCAACGCACATCATCGCGCAGTTTCATGAAAACAGCATACGCTTTGGCGTGCTGATCGCCCTCCTTTTCCTCGCTTGGTCGGTGCTGACGCTACTGAGTATCTTGCGCCCCATTAAACACGCTACGCAAATGCTCGCCCAAGTATCAGAAGGCAATTATATTACCATCAACGAATTCTCTAAAAATGAACTAGGTAGTATTATGCAAGGCATTAAAATGATTGGCATCAAATTTGGCTTTGAGGCCGCTGAAGATCGCCGCACTGCTAGAGAAATGCTACGCATTAAACAAGCCCTTGATGAAGTGCGTATGCCCGTCACGTTAGCCAATAGCCAGCATGAGCTCGTCTACATGAATGTGGCGGCAGAAATGCTATGGACAGAAATGCGCCCTGTTCTCAGCAAACGCTTTCCACAGTTTTCAATAGAGCAAATGTTTGGCCAGCGCATTTCCACTTATTTAGAAACAGAGAAAGACCAAGCGGCGTTTAGCGAAAAAACAAAAGACCCCAAAATTATGTATATCAATTTGGGTGGTAAACGCCTACGTTTAACCGTCATCTCTGTTTACGATGAAAACCATAATTATGTCGGTCGTGCGACGCAATGGAAAAATATCACCGTTGAATCGGCCATGGAAGACCAGATTTCAAAAATCGTTGAAGATGCTATTGGCGGGAATTTTAGAAACCGTGTGAGTGTTGATGCAAAAGGCGGTTTTTTCAAAGACATTGCCGAAGGTCTCAATGCGCTACTTGAAACGTGCGAAAACAGTTACGGTGACGTTGCCGACGTGTTTAATACCCTCTCTCAAGGAAATCTCACAAAACAGATTACCACGCAATACACGGGAGATTTTGAACATATTAAAAACAATGCCAATAATACCGTCCAAAAGCTCACCGAAATTGTTGAGCTGATTAAGAACATTACCGACAGTCTCAATGATAGCTCAAAGGAAATTGCTGCCAGCAATCATGATTTGTCAAATCGAACGACTTCACAAGCCGGTGCACTTGAAGAAACCGCTGCCAGTATGCACGAACTCAACGCAATGGTTCAGGCCAACACGGAAAACGCCAATTATGCCAACACGTTCGTGATGAATACCTCTGATATCGCAACAAAAGGCGTGAAAGTCATCACCCGTGTTGTGGACACGATGCAGGAAATTCACGAATCATCACGAAAAGTCGTGGATATTATTTCTGTCATTGACAGTATTTCCTTTCAAACCAATATTCTTGCCTTAAACGCGGCAGTAGAAGCCGCACGTGCCGGGGAGCAAGGGCGAGGTTTTGCGGTTGTAGCCAGTGAAGTACGCAGTCTTGCGCAACGCGCCGCCACCGCAGCGGGTGAGATTAAATTATTGATCAATGATTCTGTTGATAAAATTGAGGACGGCAGTAAATTAGTGCTGGATGCGGGGCATACCATGGAAGAAATTGTGACCTCTATTCGCACAGTTGCGCAAATGATTGGTGATATCTCTATCGCCTCTGATGAGCAAAGCACCGGTATTGGGCAAGCCAATAGTGCCATTTTAGAAATGGAAGAAATGACGCAACAAAATGCGGCGTTAGTAAAACAGTCCGCTGCGACAGCCATTCATTTAAAAGACCAAGCTATCGCGCTTGCCAATGCCGTGGATTATTTCAAAACAAGCTAATTTTTTATGCGAGCAATGATTTTAGCAGCAGGGCGTGGCGAGCGTATGATGCCCCTCACGCAACATACCCCCAAGCCCCTACTATTAGCGGCAGGCACGTCGCTAATTGAGCGAACCATTCGACGTCTAGTGGGGGCAGGCATCACCGAGCTCGTCATCAATCATGCGTATTTAGGACAACAAATTGAAGCCGCCTTAGGTGATGGTCGACAGTTTGGGGCCCGTATTCAATACTCACCAGAAGGTGAAAAAGGCCTAGAAACCGCAGGTGGTATTATCCATGCCCTCCCCTTACTGGGTGAGTCGCCTTTTCTTGTCATCAATGCGGACATTGTAACGGACTACCCCTTTGCACTGTTGCGAAAACAGCCCGTTGATTTAGCACATCTTATTTTGGTTCCAAATCCCGCGCATCATCCACACGGTGATTTTCATTTACAAGCAGACAGCAGACTTTCCACAGACGCGCTGAATCGCTTTACTTTTAGTGGCATAGGGCTTTACTCTCCTCAGCTTTTTTCTCACGCGCCAACAGGTGCCACAAAACTCGCGCCGCTGTTAAGAGCCGCCATGTCTGAGCGGCGGGTGACGGGGACACTTTTTGATGGATTTTGGATGGATATTGGCACACCTGAGCGTTTAGCGCTTGTTGAAAAACACTTTATGACACAGCTACCCCTCGCGTCGTAGACCATTTGCTTCAATACTAAAGCGCTGGCGCTGGGTTGAAAAATTGAATAGTCAACGCTTTTTTCCCCTACAAAAATAAAAATATAACGCAGGAATCAACATGAAACACACAATCGGGCAAGTCATAGGCGGTTTATTTCTCGTGATATCAACAAGCAGTCATGCTATTGACCACAGTATGCACGGTGGCACGGGAGGAGGCTCAAACGGCGGCATGGCTTGCGTAAAAGCGCAATTTTCACAATTTGAGCCAGGCCATCTCGCTACCGTTCCACCAGAATCCCCTTTTTCATTTCTCGTTTTCAATGTGCACAAAGCGGAGCAAATTGACGTGACGATCAAATCACAAAGCGTTCCATTGACTGTTGAGCCAAAAGGTGATTTTTTTCATGTCGTTGGAACATTACCCTCTGATTTACGCGATACCACCGCACGAATTAACGTCAAAGCCGTGGCAAAAAATGAAAAATGCACATCAGAAACGGGATGGCTCGTCACCATTAGCCAATAAGCTATGCTAAGTTATCGAC
>DPKY01000215.1 GCA_003542275.1 Methylococcaceae bacterium
AGTCCTTTATTTTCCATTGCCCCCATATTGAAATGCCCTACCGCAACAATCATATACAAGTCTAAATCGTACTCACGCCCGTACACCTCTTCATCCCAGCGCATGGCGTGCTTGAGCGATTGCATGGCGTGATCACACTTGTCTGTGTCGTGGGCTTCAACAAAAATTTCCAACGTAATCACTCGCCCCGATTGCGTGACAAAAGTATCGCGCACGCACGCTAACTGCCCCGCTACTAACGCAAATAAATAACAAGGTTTCGCAAAAGGATCGTGCCACGTTACCCAATGTTGGTTATTGTCAAATTCCCCACTTGCCACTTTATTGCCATTAGAAAGCAATACGGGGTAGCGGGTTTTATCTGCCACCAATGTTGTCGTAAAAGTGGTCATCACGTCTGGGCGATCAAGAAAATAAGTAATTTTACGGAAGCCTTCCGCCTCGCATTGCGTGCAAAGCATACCACTCGATAAATACAAGCCTTCTAGTGCGGTGTTTTCAAGTGGATTGATGGTGTTTTCAATCGTCACATGAAAAAGTCCCGTTTGCGGCACATCAAATAACGTGAGCGTTTGCGTTGTTTGCAAATAGGCACCCGCTGTCAACGCGTCTTCATTTAGCACGACGCGTTGGAGTGTTAACTTCTCGCCATGTAACACCAAATCATGATGCGTATGCTCGCTTGCCTGATTGCGCTCAAGCGTTAGTGTAGACAGCACTTGCGTCATGTCATCGTGCAACGAGAAATGAAGATTCACACGATGAATTACAAACTCGGGTACCGTATAATCTTTGAGATAAATGGTTTTTGGTTTTGGTGTTGTCATGGCACTTTTGTCGTTAAAAATTGAGAATGAATGAAATGAATAGACGGCTAAACAGCCATCAAACAAAACAGATTACCCTTCACGATAACTCGCACAAGCGCTTGCAGTTTCCCATAACGCCACTTCCGTGACACGAAAACCACTGGCTTTTAAATGCGTAAAAAGCATTTTACTTAACACTTCTGCGGTAGGGTGTTCATCTAATGCTAAAAAACGCTCGTTATGTTGCACAAGCGCAGAAATAATCGGGTCATCTTTGTGCAGTAAAAAATTATGGTCTAAATGCGTATCCACATACGCTTCAACGCACGTTTTGACATCAGAAAAATCACATACCATGCCTTGATTGTCTAGTGTGTCATGCGCAATAGAAATGGCGGCCTTGACGCTGTGTCCATGTAAATGTCGACATTTGCCGCCATGATTCATCAAACGATGCCCATAACAAAAATAGACTTCTTTGGTGATTGTAAACATATTTTAACCTTTGATTTCGTTAACCTTTGATTGTTTTGATAAGCGCTGTGACGTCATAGTCGCCTGCTGATAAAGCACGCTCAACGTGAATCACTTCAACAAAAGCGGTAAAAGCCGCATTGGCGCCTTGACGGGGCATAATATGAACTTCAACGGCTTCACCTATCGCAAATCCTTGCGGCGCTGTAAAGACAATGCGCAAATCGCTTAAGGCGTGGTAGTGTGCGCGAGAAAACAACGCCGAACTCACTGCACGATAGCGCATTTCACACTCGGTACGTATGAGAGAATGAGCGCCTTTTTTAGCCTGCCCCATGGTTTTTTTCTCCAGTAAAAAAGAGGAATACACAAAATTTTACTATAAAATGGGCCGTTATATTTTTTACCTTGTTATTTTGAGATATTTTCATGAAAAAAACCGTTGTTTTAACAGGCATTACCACAACCGGAACGCCCCATTTAGGGAATTATGTTGGCGCTATTCGCCCTGCGATTGCCATGAGCAAGGACGATAACATCACGCCGTTTTACTTTCTTGCCGATTATCATGCGCTGATTAAGTGTCAAGCGCCCGAGCGAGTTCGTCAATCGAGTTTAGAAATTGCTGCAACGTGGCTCGCGCTAGGCCTTGATACTAACAACGCTGTTTTTTATCGACAATCCGATATTCCTGAAATTTTAGAATTGACATGGCTACTCACTTGCGTCACATCAAAAGGCCTTATGAATCGCTCACACGCCTACAAAGCCGCTGTAGCCGAAAATGAAACCACCGCTGAAAATGACCCCGACAAAGGCATTACCATGGGTTTATTTAGCTACCCGGTGCTCATGGCGGCGGATATTTTACTCTTTAACGCCAGCAAAGTGCCTGTTGGAAAAGACCAACAACAGCACATTGAGATGGCACGCGATATTGGTGCGCGATTTAATCACATTTATGGCGAGCATTTTACCTTGCCGCAAGCCATTATTGATGAAAAAGGGGCAATTTTAGCAGGGCTTGATGGCAGAAAAATGAGTAAAAGTTATCAAAATACCATCCCCCTGTTTGAGACTGAAAAGAAACTCAAAAAACTCATCAATAAAATTAAAACCAATTCGCTCGAACCCGGTGTCCCCAAAGACACGAGCGACTGTACATTGTTTAGTTTATACCAAGCCTTTGCCAGCGCAGAAGAAGTATTGGCTGTTCAAGAGCGCTACGCGCAAGGCATTGGCTGGGGTGAGATGAAATCTATTTTATTTGAAAAAATCAACACAGAAATTACGCCCGCCCGCGAGCGTTATGAAGCGCTTTTGGAAAAACCTACTCACATTGAAGAACAATTGCAAGAAGGTGCTAAAAAAGCACGGGCAATTAGCACACCGTTTATTGCTGAGTTGCGCGAGGCAGTGGGGATTACGTCTTTTACTGCAAAATAAAACACAGCCAAACACCGGTGGCAAAGCATAACGAAAGCCCACCGGTGTTGTTCTCTTGCAAAAAACGTCACGCGTTAGTTTCGATTATCCACAGGGTGATTGCCATCTAACGCATTCCAGCCAATCACAATCCGATAAATCATCAGCATAATAGCACTCACCAACACAGCGGTGCCCAGCAGGATATCCATCTCAAGCAATATACCGCCAACGCCAAACCCCGCCAGCGCCAGCCAAGCCGTTTTGATTTGCCACTCAAAATGCGAGGCAAGCCATGTCTGCGCAACCTCTTTTTTAAAATAAAAATTGATCCCCACCCCAATCAACAACGGAAAGCCAGCCAACACAAACGTGAGCACTTGGCAAATATACACGCTTGCGGCAATTTTTTTTAACGATTGCGTTTCATTTATCATTTGCATTACCTCGCATTAAATTAACGGGTTTAATTAAAACACCATTTCTTCAATAAAATCAGCCAAAGATGTTAGGCAGATTTTATTGGTACCTAGCATACAATAAGTTATCGAAAACGAACAGGCATAGCCACCGCCGTCACCGATTTCACAGTCAACACAGGGGATGGCACCACAGCAGGTGTCGTAGTATTTCCCCAGGTAGCGAAATCATCGGTTAATGTTTTCAAGAAAGCCACAATCGCTTTTTCTTCTACGGCACTCAAGCCTAAATTGCCAATTTGCGTGGTATTCATGTTTGAAGCAATCTCGGGTGCTACCCAAGCCGTTTTTGCAAACTCAGGCGAATTGACATCTCTTACTTTCTTCAACACGTCGCGGGTATTGTAAAAATGCACCATGTCATCTAATGTTTTGAAAATACCGTTATGACCATAAGGGGGGGTGAGTTCAATGTTGCGCAAAGTACGCACTTTGTGTTTGCCTATTTCAGTTACGGGCATACCCGCAACACCACCTAACCCTAAATCCGCCACGGGGTTGCCCGGCACCGCTGGATTGCGTGGTAATCCGATATTATCATAGCCAAAATAGGTAAATAACGGTGGCGTTGCGTTGCCCTTACTGTCAACAGTCACGTCTAGTTTATGGCACGCTGCGCACCCTGCTTTGCCTTTAAACAAATCTAGCCCATTTTGCTCCTGTGCGCTCAATTGGACACTGCCCGCTAAATAATAATCAAATTTAGACGTGAATTTATTGAAAACACCACTTGCCTCAAAAGCACTGATGGCTTTTGCTAAGGCGGTGTAGGTATCTTGCACGGCTTTTTGTGAGCTGGTATCAGAAATGTTGAGCTGGTAGATTTTTTGGAAATCTCGGATGTATTTAGGATTCGCTTTGATGCGATTGACCACATCAAGTTCATCGAGCATCGCCATTTCCACCGGATTCAATAGCGGTTTTTTAGCTTGTTCCACTAAATTTGAAGCGCGACCATTCCAAAATTGTCCACCAACATACGTTTTTTCATCGTCATCCCAGGTAAATTCTGGGCTAAAACTCGCGTAAGCAATGCTAGGGGCATTGAGCGTCCCTGTGGTTTTGGGAATAGATCCCACTGAAATAGGCGAAATACCTTTAACATTACTCGGGTCAACAAAACTTGGTACCAGTCCTTGAACGCCTTTTATTGCGGCAATAGGACTGAGTGTGTGACAGGTTTCACAAGATTGATTGCGATTCAACGACAAATTTTTATCTTTAAAGAGGGATTCACCAAGTTGTTGTTCAGCGGTGAGCGGTGTTGCCGCATACGCAACGGTTGTTAAAGGTAATAGCGTACACGAGAGGGT
>DPKY01000085.1 GCA_003542275.1 Methylococcaceae bacterium
GGATTTGTTCCTCTTTCTATTGCTCAATTTAGCCTCTGAAACTAGCACCATTGGTTAGTATATAAATAAGTCAAATAATCCGTTGCAACATCTGTTGTACCGTTTTTCTTAGCCACTTTTTCAACAACGGCAACCGGAGTTTCTGCTAAAATACTAAATGGTGGCGTAACGATTTCATATTTATCTTCGCCAAATTCTTTTAAGACTAAATGCGCTTCGTTTTCCCACGTAATTAAAACATCACCAATTTCACGTTCTACAAACGTTGTTGTGGAACCTCGAGCGCCAGAATCTAAAACTGGCACATTTTTAAACAATTTACTAACAAAATCTTTGGCCCCCGCTTCATTACCTGTTATCTTTTCTGCAAAGCGCCAAGCCGCTAAATAATTGTAACGTGCGCCACCTGAGGTTTTGGGATTGGGCGTGACAACCAAAACGCCCTCTTTAATTAAATCATCCCAGTTTTTAATGCCTTTCGGATTCCCTTTGCGAACGAGAAATACAATCGTTGATGTGTAGGGAATGNNCTGCCAATCCTTAGGAAGTAAGTCTGCTTTTTCGTGAATTTGGTCAATGTCGTAAGGTAATGCGAGCGTGACCACATCGGCTTGCAATCCTTCAATCACCGCACGCGTTTGTTTACCACCGCCACCGTGTGATTGTTGAATTGCAATGTCCTCGCCTGTTTTGTCTTTCCAATGTTTCACAAAAAGTTGATTGAATTCTTTATAAAGTTCTCGCGTTGGGTCGTAAGAAACGTTAAGAAGGGTTCTTTCTGCCAATACATTGCTTGTTAACAACACACTCAATAAAGCTGAATTTAAAATTGATTTTTTCATGTTAATGACTCCGTTGAAAATTATTTGTAAGTTAGTTTTCCATCACCAAACGCATTCAAGCCAACTTCAAAATAAAAGCCTTGTGCGCCGGTTGTACCTTGTGCGCCGGTTGTATTGGACGAAACTGTTTCGGTAAAATCACCTGGATTAAAACGCGAATAACTCGCACTCCAATCAACATAGGGGTTTAGTTGATGACGCACACGAATATCAAATTCATGCCCTAAAAAGAAACCACTTTTTCCATTCAAATCACGCAAATTAGCACGATTCCATGCGTCTGTTTCACTGGCTAACCAATAAGCGTTATAACCCGTATCAAGACGCACATCTTTGTAGGGGGTAAATTCAATACGCGCCTTGGGTGCGTGAACGTTATCCCATGAAAAATAATCATTGCGCGACCAAGGTTGATTAAATCCATAAAATGTATCAAAACGCTCATTTGAACCACTTGTGATATTTCGATTAGGGTCTTTATCGCCACTACCATAACCGTAATAAAGACTCGCACGCGGTTTCCATTCATGGTCAAAGGTGTAACCAAGTTCTAACGAATACGCTATTGCGTCATGTTGCAATAACGATTGCTGGAGTTTTTTATTCACGGTGCGAGTGGTACCAAAACGTCCAAATTGTTTGTTAATATCCGCATCAAAATCAAAACCGCTATCGCTAAACACACCATATACCCGCAAACCAGGCGCATAAATATCAGCATCATTTTTACGGTCAAGTGCTATTTTGTTATAAGGATCGCCATTCACTTTTTTACCTAAAAAGTACGGTTGAATGGTGATAAAATCTGACCATTGTTTTACACTCAATACACCACCATAAATCCAAGTGTCTTCATCGGGTCGGTCAAAATCATATTTCAAGCGCTCAATGGGTTGCAGTGCAAAGGTATCCAAATCCCAATTATTTTGTTTTTTTCCAAGTCGTACACGAAAGCCTTCAAAATTATTGGTTGTATTACGAAATTGGTTATTGCCCATTAAACGTCGATCGAGTAATTCTAAATGTTGACGACCCGCGCGAAGTTGCAAGGGGCGATTATTGCCCAGTGCATTATTAAAGTAGAGTTCTGCGTAACCTTGAATTAACTCAAATTCATTGACGTCCGATACCGATTTTTCATATAAACCGTTATAACTTCTTGAGTCTTGAAATTCGACGGCAAAGCGAAGCGGATCTAAAATATCTTTTACACCAACGTATGCGCGTGAACGCAGTAACCATAAATTATCTGGCTCCTCACGAAATGTTGAGACGGGTTTTCCCGAACGGGTATCTGTCCAAGGACGATAATCATTTTCACGGTATTCATAACGACTGCGAAAATCGACACCCACATCAAGCCATTCAACATCACGGAATTGCTCAAATTGCGTTTTACTTAAATTACGCACATAACTGGGCGTATCGGGTTCGGGTTCAACGCGATAGGCTTTTGTTTTTTGGTAAAAATCTTCGGCGAGCGCTGAATTGGATAACGCAACTAATGCAATGAGAGAGAGTTTTTTGTGTTTCATATTCTTTCCTTATTTGTAAAAAACAACGACTGTTTTTTTCTTGGAAACAATAATATGAAATGGTGAAAAGTTTGAAAAACGGTATTTTTAGATACGATTATCTAAAAATGACATATTGACGCCGCTATGCAGAGTGTTTTTTTTAAAAACACTCTGCGGGACAGAAGACGCTTAATCGTCTTGCGAATGTTCTACTAAGAACTTTTTATAGTTAATAGACACTTTCAAGCCGGCAAAACGCCCTGCCATGCGGGTTAATTCTTGTGTCTTTTTATCAAAGGTAATTTTGACTTCATTTAATGCGCGGTCTTCATAGCCTTTTTCAATGCCTTGCGTGTCGAGCAAGAAATGATAAATATAAATTTCTTGTTCGGGTTCGTCTTTTATTTCAAGCGGTTCACCTAATTTAGCAATGACGGCCGCTTTTTTTGGCAAGTCGTCGCTAATTTTTTCAAGTAGAGCGCTATTGGCTTTGAGTTGGCGTTTTTCTTTGTCAATTTCAGCGCCACCAATGCAACGCAGTGACACTTCTAAAAACTTAGGCGGGGCAATTTCTAAAAATAAAGAGGAAAACGACCAAGCAGTCAGTTTATTTTCTTTATTGAAATACAAATCCGTGTAAAACTTAACTTCAGGTTTGATGAGAGCGCCTTGCGCATCAATTTTTCTAAACCAATAGCGCCATCGGCGTCCTGTTGGCGTGGGCGAATCATCACTGGGAAAGAGTTTTGAAAGTGACACGAAATCTTTGTTGTAGAGGATAGGTTCTTTGAACTGTAAGGTAAATTCATCGGTAACCACAATCGCAAAGTGCTTATCAAATTCACTCATTTGTTGATAAACTTGAAACGCGCGTAGCCAATAAATACACCCCGTCAACATCAGCGACAGAAAAACAATGCCGATAAGGGACTTTTTTTCTAAAAGGAATTTCATTGTCACTCTCTAAAGTCAGTGGGCAAGTCGTTAGGCTAAGACGAGATTTTTCAAATAAGCAAGGAACTCTTCGCGGACTTCCTCATGCACTAAACCTTCCTCAACGGTGGCTTGGAGATAGCCTAACTTTGAACCGCAATCATAGCGTTTGCCTTCAAATTCATACGCAAACACATTTTGCTCAAGCATCAACGCGGCAATGGCATCGGTTAATTGAATTTCACCGCCTGCGCCTTTACCGGTTTCTTCAATTTTGTGAAAAATCGCTGGCGTTAAAATATAACGTCCCACCACCGCCAGATTCGATGGCGCACGGTCTGGCGCGGGTTTTTCTACAATTAAATCCACTTGACCTAGGGTTGGCGTGAGTTCTTTGGTTTTCACAATCCCGTACTTGTCGGTTTCATCAGGATTGATGCGTTCAACGCCTAAAATACTGCATTGATTTTTATGGTACTGTGCCACCATTTGCGTTAAACAGCCGTTGTCGGCGTTTCGAATTAAATCGTCCGCTAAAATCACCGCAAACGGTTCATTTCCCACAGCACGTTTTGCGCAGTGCACCGCGTGGCCGAGGCCTAAGGCTTCAGCTTGGCGAATGAAAATAAACGTCACATTCGGCGGCATCATCTGACGAATCATTTTTAAGGTTTCGGTTTTACCACGAATAGCAAGTTCATTTTCAAGTTCGTAGGCTTTGTCAAAATGGTCAACAATGGCATTTTTGCTACGGCCTGTGACAAAAATAATGGTATCAATGCCGGCCGCTACCGCTTCTTCAACAGCATATTGAATTAAAGGTTTATCTACAATCGGAAGCATTTCCTTCGGACTGGCTTTGGTGGCGGGAAGAAAGCGTGTGCCTAAACCCGCAACAGGAAAAACGGCTTTTCGTATTTTTTGCATAGTGATGTTATCTCGTAGAAAAATAAAAGTAAAAAATTAGCCAACGTGCTCAGACACTTCCAAATCAAAACCAGAGAGGGCGACGTATTTTTTTTGTGACCCTAGAACTTTGAGTTTTTTCACGCCCAAATCGCTGAGTATTCTTGCACCAACGCCCGTTGTGCACCAATCCACATCGTGTTGCACCGCTGGACTTTGGTGACCATTATCGGCGAGTTCGTAGCGATGAATCAACTCAGCTAAGGCTTTGTTGGATTCATTTTGGCGAATAATAACCAGCACGCCCCGCCCCGCTTGGGCAATTTTCCCCATCGCGCTACGAATGGAGAGACTCGCTTCGCTACGTTTTGATGAAAACACGTCATCAAGCAGACTCCGTGCATGGACGCGTACTAAAACAGGCTCTTCACCACACACTTGCCCCATGACTAATGCTAGATGCAGGTTGTTGTCATTTCTGTCTTGGTAGGCATACAAGCGAAAATCACCAAATTCCGTGGGATAAGCGCATTCACTGATGCGCTCAAGCGTATTTTCATGTTGAATGCGGTAATGAATCAAATCAGCAATCGTGCCAATTTTGAGACCGTGTTGCGTCGCAAAAGCTTCTAAATCCGCGCGACGCGCCATGGTGCCATCATCGTTTAAAATTTCAACAATCACTGCCGCCGGCTCAACACCGGCAAGTCGCGCTAAATCGCATCCCGCCTCGGTATGGCCCGCGCGATTGAGTACGCCGCCCGATTGCGCCATGAGGGGAAAAATGTGACCGGGTTGCACTAAGTCCTCAGCGCGGGCATCGGCTGCAACGGCGGCTTTGATGGTTTGCGCTCGGTCAGCGGCTGAAATTCCCGTTGTGACGCCCTCAGCAGCCTCAATAGAAACGGTAAAATTGGTGTAATGCGGGGTTTTATTGTCACGCACCATCAGCGGTAAACGCAGTTTTTGACAACGCTCGGGCGTGAGTGTTAAACAAATAAGTCCGCGACCATAACGTGCCATGAAATTGATGTCCTCTGGGCGGGTAAATTGCGCTGCCATGACTAAATCGCCTTCATTTTCACGGTCTTCATCGTCCATGATAATGACCATTTTGCCTTCTCTTAGATCATCGATAATCTCTTGTGTACTGTTCATTGCGCTATAAATCCACTGTTTTGTAATAATTCCATTGT
>DPKY01000199.1:0-1832 GCA_003542275.1 Methylococcaceae bacterium
AACACGCGCATCATGATGCACCAAAAAAGCAAGGGATAAAAGTAGCAAGCGCACATCACCATCACAGTGGACACCATCACAGTGACAAGACGCATCCTCACAGCCATATCGTCGCCGCGAATCCAAGACGTAGCGTGATGTACCGCAATGACGCATTGGTTTTAGAGACGAGAGAAGAGCGTCAGCTATTTGTGCAGCACATTCCCTCTAAAATGATTGCGTTGCAAAATCCGCATACGGGTGACCGGTTGAAATTGACGTATTTTGAGCGTGGTTTGTATATTGAAGATGCGTTGCAGGAAATTGATTATATTCTTCGAGATCATCATACGGGTGATGTGCATCCTATCGACCCCGCGCTACTTGACCAACTCTATGAGTTAAAATTGAGTCTTGATGTGAGTCGTCCGTTCAATATCGTGTCGGGTTATCGCTCACCTGAAACCAATGCTAACCTGCGTCGTCACAGTGATGGCGTGGCTAAAAACAGTTTACATATGCAAGGTCGGGCCATTGATATTCGCCTTGATGGTTTTGATACACGTCGCATTCGAGATGCCGCGCTGGCGATGCAACGCGGCGGCGTGGGTTACTATCCCGAATCAAATTTTGTGCATATTGATACGGGTAATATCAGAAGTTGGGGGGCATAAGCATTGCCTTACAGTCGCGTTTTGACTAGCTCGTAAATTTCGTGACTGCTCACTTCCGCTTCATTTAAAATAGCCGTTAATTCGGCTATTTTTGTTTGAGCAAACGCTTTGTCTTTTAAACTGGCTGTGTTGATGTAGACGTTAAGTGCCGCACTTTTAAGCCCCGCATAACCAGACATCACCGCCACGCCCGCATCGCTAATGACCGCCGTACTGCCTTTTTGCGCCGCAATTTTACTTAACGCAATGGCCTGCGCACAGGCTTTCGCACAAGCGAGCGGGACATCTGTGGCGTCCTTTAAAACGTGTTGAATGGCGGTACTTCGCGCTGCTTTTTCTTCATCAGTGTCTTTGGGCAACGCATACGTTGCCATGAGGGCATTAAAAATATCCACATCGGCTTTAATCATTGCGGTGAGTTCTTCTCGCAGTGCTTCCGATTGAATGAGTAATGTTTTCATATCCGCTTCTACGTCAGCGTAGTTGGCTTTGCCGATAGTTAAATGACAGACCATGCTTGTCAGTGCCGCAGACTGCGCCCCCATCAGCGCAGCGGCACTTCCGCCACCGGGGGTGGCATTTTTACTGGCGAGGGTATCCAAATAAGATTGTAGAGAGCTATCTTTGATTTGAGTCATGTTAAAAAAGTAAATAAATAAAAAAAATAGTTACGCATAATAACACGGTCGCACACGGTTGCGTTTCCCCGATGCGGTGAATTTTGCTATCATGGCGCGTAACATACCGCAGAATTGACTGACTGCAAAAGACTTTCGTTGTTATTTTTCTAAGTTTATGACTTCTCCCTCTATTGTAATTTTCACAGACGATCCGGGTTGGCATGGCCTGCAACTCAAGCAGGCTTTTGCTTCACTAGGTTTTCAAAGCGCTTTTGTTTCATTGCGTGAATGCGACTTTAATTTGTCTCATCAAAACGCATTACCTATTTTTATCCCACAATTTGAACACGCCTTGCCTGTTGCCGCCTTTGTGAGAGGGGTGCCCGGGGGGACATTAGAAGAAGTCACGCTGTATTTGGATTTTTTACACGCGCTAAAAATTTTAGGCATTCCCGTCTACAACGACGCGCGGGCCATTGAGCGTAGCGTGGATAAAGCGATGACGAGTTTTCTGCTACATCAAGCAAAATTTGCCACACCAAAAACGTGGGTGCTGCGT
>DPKY01000199.1:1877-8774 GCA_003542275.1 Methylococcaceae bacterium
TGAGAAAGTACGGGCACTCGCGCGAGCAGAATTAGCCGCAGGACATTTTTTGATTAGCAAGCCGCTGTTTGGTTCGCAAGGTGAGGGGATATTGCGCATTGAAAAAGTGACGGATATTCCTTGGATTACGAGCAGTCATGGTGTGTATTATCTGCAGCGTTTTATTTCGTGTCGTGGTGAGGGGTTTTCGGATTATCGCGTGTTTGTTATTAACGGACAGGTGATTGCAACAATGCGGCGGCGAGGCAAATCATGGCTCAATAATGTGGCAAGAGGAGCGAGTTGTGAACAAGTGACATTGAATATGGAGATGAATGCACTGGCCATTGAGGCAACGCAACTTATCGGGATGGATTATGCCGGCGTGGACATTATTGAAGACGGTCATGGGAGGCTGTATATTATTGAAATCAATAGTGTACCAGCATGGAAAGGACTAGAAAGCGTCTTTGATGGAAATGTTGCGCAATTACTCGCGCAGGATGTGGTGAATCGCTATATTTTGAACAAATAGGGAATGATGAGAATGTGGTCGACAAGTCAACTTGAACAATTTTATTTACAAGCCTGTGAAATTGAGCTGCAAGCGTTTAAACCGGGAAATGTAAGTGTTTATGCTGATGGGCATGGCATGACGGTGGCAGATTTTCGTCTGAGTGCGCAAGTGAGTGCAGAGCCTCTGTGCGCCACGCATTATTCACTTGGTGAGAAAATTTTTTATGCGGTCAAAGCTACGCGCGAGGCAGTGGGGTGTAATACAAATTTAGGAATTATTTTATTGTGCGCACCACTCATTGTTGCCGCGCAACGTTATCCAGAAGATGCGCTACGCGTTGCGTTGTCAAACGTGCTTAAAGCAACCACAATTGACGATGCGAAGTGGGCTTTTCGTGCCATTGCGCTGGCTTCCCCAGCGGGCATGGGAGAGGTAGAAGAGCAAGATATTACAAAAGAGGCAACCGTGACCTTGCAGCAGGCTATGCGTATGGCCTGCGAGAAAGACAGGGTCGCTTTGCAATACATTACCAATTATAAAGATATTTTCGATTTAGGTGTTTTGAGTTATACTACTCACTTCAATCGGTGGGGTGAGCAGAATTGGGCAGCAGTTGCAGTGTATGCAGACTTGTTGAGTCAATTTCCTGATAGTCATATCGAGAGAAAATTTGGGAGTCGGTACTCTGCAGGGATCAGTGAGGTGATGCGTGGGCTTTGTGAGAAGCTACACAGCGTTGATACCCTTGAACAGGTTAAGCCGCTGCTCTATCAGATAGATGGTGAACTCAAGTCGCAAGGCTTAAATCCAGGCACCACGGCTGATTTGACGGTGGCAACAGTATTAGCCGTATTTTTAGAATGTTCTCTCTATGCGTAGAGACAAATCGGAGACATGAGAAATGTCCGTATTAAATTCAGTTTTATCATTTTTTTGTTCTAAGGAGAAAAATAGCATGGCAAAAATCAATAACTTGCGCGTTGGTGAATCATTAGTTGGCGATGGCAACGAAATCGCTCACATCGATTTAATCATTGGGCCACGTGGTAGCGCTGCTGAATCAGCTTTCGCTAACGCGTTAACAAACAACAAAGACGGCTTCTCAACATTGTTAGCTGTTGTTGCACCTAACTTGATGGTTAAACCAGCAACCATTTTATTCAACAAAGTAACAATCAAAGGCTCAAAACAAGCTGTTCAAATGTTTGGCCCTGCACAACGCGCTGTTGCTATGGCGGTTGCGGATTCTGTTGAAGACGGCACAATCCCAGCTGATGAAGCGGATAATTTGTTCATTTCAGTGGGTGTATTCATTCACTGGTTAGCTGAAGACGACGCGAAAATCGAACAATTCAACTACACTGCAACAAGAGAAGCATTAAAACGCGCTGTTGACGGCACGCCAACTGCAAAAGAAGTGGTTGCTGCGAAAAAAGAAGCAAAACACCCATTTGCAACAAACAACGTTTAATTTCCTCTGAGCCCACTTTGGGGCACAGTATAAATAAGCAAAAAATACCTCAGCTTGCTGGGGTATTTTTTTATCTGGTATTTATGTCATGCTGGCCTATAGCGCCTGAATGCAAGGCGCTTGCAAGCAGAACTGCTGGGATATTGTGGCGTTTTAATAACAGCATATCTTCTCTGTTGCGCACGCCTCCAGCGGCAATGAATTGTTTATGTGGGTAATGCTTACGAAAAGTGTCAAGGATATCAGTCGCCACGCCTTGCGCGGCGCCGACGGTAGCGAGTGTCATAATAATGACCTTGTCAGGCCAAAGTGTTGTCGTTTGCCAGAGCGTTTTTGCGCCCAGTTTTTCGCCATTTGCACCATAATCAAGCGATAAAATGAAACGATGATGAAATNNCGCAAGATACTGGACGTCATTGTCCGTTAAGTATTCGCTGCCTAAAACAGGCAGGTAATTAACGGGAAAGTAAACAGGTGCAACACGTCCTGCATCCACCCAGAACGTGATGCTTGGAAAATCTTGGATAACCCGATAAATGAGCGCTTGATTATCGCCTTGCTGCGTAATGGCATTGAGGTCGGCGATGTAGAAAGTATCAAAAGCGTAAAGACTTAAAAAACCGTTCATGATGCTATCCATATCACTCTGCGCAGATAATACGCTCTCTATGGCGCGGTATTTATCGCGTTGCCCGCATTTTGCGTGAACCACGATGCCATCTTTTATATCAATGACGGGAATGAGTTGAATGGCGTCCATATCCTAATTTCTTATAAAATCGTTTACATTATCCCCCGCTTATCCCTCTTTTATCACCTATCACCCTAAATTGAACATATATGCTCAAAAAACTGGCTTCCCAAACGGCTATTTATGGCCTTAGCAGTATCGTTGGACGCTTTATCAATTACTTGCTCGTCCCGCTTTATACTTACTATTTTACCGCAGCAGAATATGGGGTGGTGTCAGAGTTTTATGCGTATTCGGGCTTTTTATCGGTGTTTTTACTGCTAGGTTTTGAAACGGGGTATTTTCGTTTTCATCAAGACCATCCCAAGGCTTACTCAACGGCGTTAGGCTTTGTTTTACTGGTCAATATCAGCGTGGCCGTGCTGTGTTTTGTGTTTAATCAAGCAATTTCCAGCGCCTTGCATTACAGTGCGCATCGAGAATACGTCATCTGTTTTGCGCTGATTTTAACCTTTGATGCGCTGGCGGCGTTGCCGTTTGCCAAACTGCGGGCGGAAAATCGCGCCCTACGTTTTGCGAGTATTAAACTCATTGAAATTCTGCTCACGGTTGCACTGAGTCTCTTTTTTATCGTTCTCTGTCCGCTCCTAAAAAAACAAAATATAACATGGCTTGCGCTTATTTACCGCGAAGAAATTGGAATTGGTTATATTTTTTTAGCCAATTTGCTGGCAAGTGCGAGCAAATTTCTTTTTTTAGCGCCGCAATTTGGTGCTATTTGTCGTGGATTTGATTGGTCGCTCTTCAAACGCATGGTGGCGTATTCACTGCCGATGGTCATTATCAGCTTTGCCGGCATTGTGAATGAGATGCTTGACCGCGCATTGCTTAAATATTTTCTGCCCTATGATAATGAAACTAATTTGGCGCAACTGGGCATCTATAGCGCGTGCTATAAATTATCGATTCTCATGACCTTGTTTATTCAAGCCTTTCGCTACGCCGCTGAACCATTTTTCTTTTCTTACGCAAAAAACAGCGATGCAAAACGCGTGTATGCACAGGTACTGCGTTATTTTACGATTTTTTGCGTGTTTATTTTTTTACTTGTCACGTTGTATTTGGATTTTTTCAAGTATTTTATTGGCGCCGCTTTTCGCTCGGGACTTAAGGTGGTTCCTATTCTATTGCTTGCTAATCTCTTTTTGGGCATTTATGTGAATTTATCCATTTGGTACAAACTCAGCGACAGAACAGCCATGGGCGCGGGGGTATCGCTGCTGGGAGCGGGATTGACGGTTATTTTAAATTTTTACTGGATTCCTTGGCTAGGCTATATGGGCAGCGCGTATGCGACGCTTGTTTGCTACGCGGTCATGGCGGGCGTGTCTTACGTTTTGGGGCAAATTTATTACCCCGTGGCTTATCACATCAAAGCCGTAATAGGCTATTTACTTTTTGGCGTTGGTTTGTATTTTGCTAGTATCGTTTTGCAACCGTTGCTTGCTTGGCAATCGGGATGCCTCGCCAGTGCGTTGATGGTATTATACACCCTTGTGACGTTACTTTTTGAGCGTTACCACTTGCGACATCAACGCTTAACACTTCAAGGACAACCATGACAAAACACGCACAGAACTTAATTTGGATTGATTTGGAGATGACGGGGCTCAATCCGGAGGTGGATGTGATTATTGAAATCGCTACCATTGTCACAGACAAAGAGCTAAACATTCTCGCGCAGGGGCCCGTGCTGGCCATTCATCAATCTGACGACATTTTGGCGGCGATGGATGCGTGGAATCAAGAGCATCATGGCAAATCGGGGTTAATTGAGCGTGTACGCCAGTCAACAGTGAGTGTGCAAGAAGCTGAAAATGCTACAGTGGCTTTTTTATCGCAGTGGATAGAGGCTGGCATTTCCCCTATTTGTGGCAATAGTGTGGGGCAAGATAGACGTTTTCTTGTGCGTTATATGCCGACATTGGAAACGTTTTTTCATTATCGCAGTGTCGATGTTTCAACATTAAAAGAATTAGCCGCCCGCTGGGCGCCAGAAATTAAGGCGGGTTTTTGTAAAGAATCCACCCACCAAGCGCTCGACGATATTATCGAATCTATCGACGAGCTACGCTATTATCGCCACCATCTGATGAAATGTTAACGTGACATGAATCAGTTACTTGTCATTGCTATTGGCGGGGCTTTTGGCGCAGTGATGCGCTTTTTAGTTTCAACAGGGCTCTATCAATGGCTAGGGCGTGGCTTTCCGTATGGTACATTGCTGGTGAACGTCATTGGGTCATTTCTCATTGGCCTGCTCAGTGAAACACTCGTGCTGCAGCGCGTGACCGCCGCGCTTGATTATCGGGCGGCAATTTTGGTGGGATTTATTGGCGCGTTTACCACGTTTTCTACGTTTTCGCTGGAAACATTTTATCTGCTTGAACAAGGGCAATTTAACAAAGCGGCGCTCAATATCGCCCTGAGCGTGACAAGTTGCTTGGTGGCAGTGTGGCTAGGCCTGCTTTGCGGGCGAGGATTATTTTGGTATAGCAGCGGGGTGTTGCATCTGCCCAATAGTGTCATTCCCTACGGTATGCTGGCAATCAATTTCATTGGTGCATTGCTTATTGGCGTGGTGTTGGCATTTTTATTGCAAAAAATTAGCCTCCCCATAGAACAGCGGGCCACGTTGCTGGTGTTGCTTATTGGGGTGTATTTAACGCTGTCAGGTCTTTATTTAATTTTATTTTTAATTGAGCATGGCTTTTCGTTTGAAGCGAAAATGTATTTTATGCTTACACTGTTTGTGGCCAATAGCGTTTTGTGCAGTGGCGCGATGGGACTGGGTCTGCTACTTGGCAGACGATTGTAAGTTTGCCTGACACAAACAAAAAACAAACCAACCGTGCGTGTTTATTTTTTTATTTTCATAAGGTATTTTTTTCTATGTTAGATCCCCATTTGGTGAGAAATGAATTGGATTTTGTCACGGCGCAATTAAAAAAACGCCATTTCGCTTTTGATTCGCAGTGTTACAGTGAACTTGAAGCACGTCGAAAAGTGGTTCAGACGCGCACGCAAGAATTGCAAAACGCGCGTAATTCTAGCTCAAAAGCCATTGGTCAAGCGAAAGCCAAAGGTGAGGATGTACAACATTTGCTTGATCAAGTTGCCCATTTAGGTGATGAATTAAAAGCAGCTGAAACCGAGCTACATGGTATTCAAAGCGATATGGATACGTTAATGGCGGGCGTGCCTAATTTGCTGGATTTATCTGTGCCAGAGGGCAGAGATGAGCAGGACAATGTTGAAGTGAGTTGCTGGGGTGAGGTGCCTACTTTTGATTTTGAGGTGAAAGATCATGTGGACTTGGGTGTGTCGCGTCATTTATTGGATTTTGAGTTAGGCGCTAAAATCACAGGCTCTCGCTTTGTGGTACTCAACGGCCAGTTGGCGCGTTTGCAACGGGCCTTAATTCAGTTCATGCTCGATACACATAGTACCGAAAACGGTTATCAAGAAACGTATGTGCCTTATTTAGTGAATGCAGACAGTTTGCGCGGAACGGGCCAATTACCCAAATTTGAAGCCGATTTATTTAAAGCTTGCGACAATCCAGCGCTGTATTTAATTCCCACTGCTGAAGTGCCTGTCACCAACATTGTGCGCGATGTCATTTTAGAGGAGAAAGATTTACCGCTAAAATTGGTCTGCCACAGTCCATGTTTTCGTAGTGAAGCGGGTGCTTATGGTCGGGATGTGCGGGGCATGATTCGTCAGCATCAATTTGAAAAAGTAGAAATTGTACACATCACAAAACCAGAAGACTCAGCGCAAGCCCATGAAGAATTAACGCACCATGCTGAAATGATTTTGCAAAAATTAAAATTACCGTACCGTAAAATGTTGCTCTGTGCAGGCGATACGGGGTTTTCATCGAGTAAAACGTATGATTTAGAAGTGTGGTTGCCAGGCCAAGGCGCTTACCGTGAAATATCCTCATGCAGTAATTTTAAAGATTTTCAAGCGCGTCGCCTGCAAGCGCGTTGGCGTAATCCGCAAACTGGTAAGCCTGAATTAGTGCATACGCTCAATGGGTCTGGCTTAGCGGCAGGGCGGACGTTAATTGCGGTGATGGAAAATTACCAAGATGCACAGGGACGTATTCACATCCCAGCGGTGCTACGTCCTTATATGGGCGGCCTTGAGGTGATTGAATAACATATCCCCATC
>DPKY01000234.1 GCA_003542275.1 Methylococcaceae bacterium
CTGCTCTGGGCTATCGAAAAAAAGGAGGCTTAATGTCTGACGATTCTGCGATGATACACAACCGCGCCATGATCGTGAATAACTTGGCGTTGCTGGTAAAAAACAAATGTAACTTATCGGTAGCATTAGGCGGGAAAGAAACCCTGCTAACAGTATTGCTGGCGATCAATCACCAAGACGGGACGGTGGTACTTGACTATGGCTCGTCGGATTATTTAAACAAAAAATTATTAAAAGTGAGAAGCCCTGGATTTAATACGGTCTTTAATGGCATTCAAGTGTCGTTTCATGTCGGGGGCATACAAAAGGGAAAATATCGTGGAAGTGATTGTTTTATCATTGATATTCCCTCGCAGCTCTACTGGTATAATCGACGCGAATACTACCGCGTTGAGTGCCCAACTGCGGCCAGCTCGTATATTCAAATTGAGTTAGAGGAGCCAGGTGATGGGGCAAAACTCGAAGTCCGAGAAGCCTACACGCTTGCCATGGCAAAGATACAACAAAAGCTAATGCTAGAGCTTCAACAGCGCACCGCCGAAGAAAAAGAAGCCTATCTACAGGCTTATCGAAAGATGAATGCCCAATCTAAAGCAAAAGCCAGTGCGGTTCGGCAAAAATTTGAAGAAGACCTTGAAGCCAATCCCCCCAAGCCTAGTCCAAAACTGGCCAATGTGATTCGCTTTACCCTCGCTGATATCAGTATGTCGGGGTGCCGCCTTGTGAATGTGGATCCGGAGTTTTCGCATTATTTGCAGGAAGGCGCGTTTTCACGCGAACGCTTACTTGTTATGCCGCACGTGCGCATTCGCGTGTCGTTTAAAGTCGTATCAAGCCAAGTGGTTTCCAGCAAGTTAAACCAAGAAGCAAATCCGGATGCCTTTGAAGAAAATATTGGTGTTGAATTTTTAGACCTTCCCCAATCCCTTGAAGGCGCGATTTTGCGCTATGTGCAAGATATCGAGCGGCAAAGCGGACTGCTTGATAATCTCTAATCTTCCGTGCATGAGAAGAGCGACGCAACACGACGCTGCCTCGCTCTTTAGGTACTTAAGTCAAGTCAATCTACTCTGACGCTTTGTATTGAAAGTAAAGTGAAACATTTGTTTCGTTTTAATCCATTCTTCTATTGCGTGGAAAAGCGGCAAACTTTAAATCAAATTTTGAAAACAAATTGATCGAAATTGACATTTCAATTTTGACTAAATGATTTTCCGCTAATTCAAAAGGCACTTTTAAGCGTTGAAGTAACTCGTCTGATACCGTTTTAGCATGAGAAATAACATCGACTTCTTCAAGTAAAATAATAAATTTATGACTCATCGGCAGCACGACATCCGTATCGCGTAAACGTTGATGTAAACGCTGCTTTGTTAATACCATCAGTTGTTCAATGCTGTCTTGTGCGCTGTCACCTAGCGCGTGCATAGGTGATAAATCGGGGACAAGCTCAAGCAATGCTGTGTTTTGAATCCTATCATTGCGACGCTCCTTGCCCATATACTTTTGCAAATAGTGAGGCTTTTGTGTTTGATTTATATCTTGATTTGTCATTGGCGTGCTCGTAGTGTGGTCAAAAGTAAAAGAACAACGATGGTGTCCCTATTCTAAATGATTTAAAGAATGAAAATGCAAAAATATTAAACATTTTTCTTGCTCATAGCCACTCTCCCCTCTTCTTAACTTTTGGGCATATATTTTGCTGAAATTTACGCACCTCTTTATTTTCGTAGCAAAAACGATTGCGCATCGTAGCAGGTCCTATTTTATCACGCTTTATTTTATCCTGTTTTCTAAGTCGTTGAAGGCCAATTAGAAACGCATTATTTAAATAAAAAACCGCTCTAATTCTGCTATTCACATTGGAAAATCCACTGATTAGGCCGATAAATCAGCGTCACATTATGTGATGTGGCAGTTGCATATCAATTGGAGGCAAGAATGATTAACGATGCAGTCATTCCAACCATCTCGCAGACAATTCGTGCAATGAATTCTCCCCAATTAGTTCAACCTAATAGGGATGTTGTTGTTACACCAACTAACAACACAACTCCGACTAAAAACGTGGAACAGGAAATTCACTCCATTGACACCCACGTCTAGCGAGATGTTTAGTTAAAAAGATAGCCTTGTTTGTTTGTATGAACAAGGCTATTTTTTAACGCCAAATTTATGACGATTTCAACCGTTAAGTAATTTAACAACTTATTTATTTTTACACAAAATTTAATTTCATAGCATTGAGATGCACAATATTGTATATTGACTTATAATTTCGCATTAACGATAATTCTCACATAATTGATATTTGTATGACAGCACACAACACGCAACAAATACTACCTATAACAAGCCTTCCTAAAAAAAGAATATTTGTCGTTTATGGAGGATATTCTAAAGAAGCGCCCGTTTCTATAAGAAGCGGCCAACATATCATTGCGAATTTAGATACGGCATTATTTGATGTCTACGAAATTACGTTTTGCAATAAACAAATAATGTGTATTCTCAATGAGGAAAAATTCAATATAGATTTGAATAATTTTTCCTTTACTACCCGAGATAAACAAGTCATCACACCCGATTATTGTCTTATTGCGGTACACGGTGCACCTGGTGAAAATGGACAATTACAGGCTTTATTTGAGTTAATTAGTCTGCCTTATTTTTCTGTCAATGCTATTATCTCTGCATTAACACATCATAAATATCATTGTGTTTGTTATGCTAAAGCGCATGACATTCATGTCGCAAAACATTATTACATCAATACGAAAAATTATGATATTGATGCGATATGCCAGGCCATTCCGCTACCTTTTTTTATTAAAGCGTGTAAAAATGGCAGTAGCATTGGTGTCAATAAAGCCTACTCAAAAACGCAAGCTGATCAATTTATTCAAGATACCCTGAAAATAGATAATGAAATTATTATCGAACAAGCCATCATAGGAAGAGAGTTTACTATGGGCATTTTTACACTCAATGGACAAATTGTGATGACGCCACCTAGTGAAGAATTATTGGTTGAAAATAATATCGATTTTCTATCACATGAAAATAAAATTGATAGCACTAAAAATATTACATTGACGGTGGCAAACATTGATGATTCATTACACGTTGCTATAAAACAGTTTGTTAGAAAAATTTATGCGATGTTTGGTCATCAAGGTGTGATGCGCCTTGATTTTATTTTAAATCAAGATGATAACGAGTTCTATTTATTGGAAATCAATACCATTCCAGGTATGTCACCACAAAGCATCTTTCCTAAAATGCTGGACGCATCGGGTATATCCTTTAAGCAATTTTTAACACAAACTATTCTTCAAGATATTGAAAAGCATCATGCAGCATATTAAGTTTTCCTCGTGCTTTTTATACTTAACGAGGGAATTTGAGGTTCAAAATTAAAAAACACGCTTTTAAGCTATATGGTCATTCGGCGTTCCCACTACGCCAATAAGTGGTGGCGCATCGTGTGGTAATTGAGTATCTGATAAAGCGCCTGAATCATTCGTGGGAGCAATTGGATTATTTGTGCTTGGCGGCGTGTTTGGACTGTTTGTATTCGGATTATTTGAGTTTGGCGGAGTCGCTGTACTCGGAGGCGTACCTGAATCATTCGCATTAGGCGCAGTTGAATTGTTTGTGCCTGGTGGCGTGTTTGGACTGTTTGTATTCGGATTATTTGAGTTTGGCGGAGTCGTTGTACTCGGAGGCGTACCTGAATCATTCGTATTAGGCGCAGTTGAATTGTTTGTGCCTGGTGGCGTGTTTGGACTGTTTGTATTCGGATTATTTGAATTTGGCGGAGTCGCTGTACTCGGAGGCGTACCTGAATCATTCGCATTAGGCGCAGTTGAATTATTTGTGCCTGGTGGCGTGTTTGGACTGTTTGTATTCGGATTATTTGGGTTTGGCTGAACAGGATTTTGAGTGCCTGCTGCTAAAATAGTTGGTACTGCTTTTTCTGTTTGTACATTATTATTTTCAATCGCTTGTTTTGCAGGTAATCCTGTCAGTAATTTTACTTGGTTTTGAAGAGCTTTTTGTAAAGCGATATCATCTTTTATATCGAGCTCTATTGCGGCCTGTTGCAATGATTTACCAGCATCATTCTGCGCAAACGTGCTGATTTTATCCATATTTTTCAATAAAGTAAGAGGCTGTTCTGTATTGCTTTTATTAACAGCATTGATAATATTATCTGCCGCTTCTTTTAAAACGGCCGTAACGGTATCTGCCATTTTACCAATTTTATCTGTGAAATTCGTTGCGTCAAATTTAGGAGGCAATCCCCCTGCTTGTGCTTGTGCATTTGCTTCTTTTGCACCATTAACCAGCACTGTTTTCAATAATGCACTATCATTCATACTAATAGCGCCATTACCTTCTTTAATAGACGTGACTAACGATTTGAGTAATGCGTCATTGGCATCCTTTGTTGACAAGTTACCATTATCGCCTGCTGCGCCTTGCAAAACTCTACCTGCTGTGACTAAAAAGTTAACAATTTGAGCTGAACTGGCCATTATTTGTGTTGCGGCAGTTTGCGTTGATGGCGTTCGAGTTGAGTTAATCATTTCAGAAATTGGATCGTATGATGTTAAATCTACGGTAGAATCAAAACCAAAGGCCTTTGCAACAGATTTTTTAGCTTCTGCTGGCGTTTGTTTTTCATCAATGAAGCCTTGTAAAACCGTCGTTAATGGCGTGACAACTACCGAACCTTCTGGTGCTTTAAGTGTTCCTTCAAACGCATTTCCAGTCGATAAATCTATTCCACCTGACACCACAAGAGTACCTTTTGCATTTATAAGTTCAAAATTGCCATTTTCGTCTGTCGTGGTTGTTGCTTCATCTGCATTTTGAATACCATCTCCATTGGCATCAGCAAAAACAGTGGCATTTTTTAGATAACCATCTAATGCCTTTGCATTTAATTTTTCTGTCAAGTTTTTTCCTGTGGAAAATGTATCTTTTAATGTTGATGAAATAGAATGAGTGTAAAAATTGAGTTGCGTCGGCAATGTTAACCCAGCAAAATTATTTCCAACTTTATCTGTCAAAACGTTAGGTAAAAATGTCATATTGTAATGACTATTTTCCAGTAAATCATTGGTTGGATTGATTGTTACAACTCTACCATTGATTACCACCTGTTTTTCATCATTAACAGAAATAGTCTGACTATCACTACCATTACTGATGACAAAATTTCCAGTTCCTGCAAAAATATCTTCATTAAAAATTAAAACGATATTTCCCGTATGAGAAAAATAAGAACTGCCATTATTGGGTGATGATTCTTGAAGCACTGGACACATTG
>DPKY01000023.1:0-276 GCA_003542275.1 Methylococcaceae bacterium
ATTCAATAACTTAAATTACAATAACCCACTAAAATAGTTTGTAATTTTTCAAAACAAGCGCAACCAGTGCGTTGCGCAGCTTTTTGATCTGAATTCAATTTAGTCAATACACTCTGACCGCCTCCCCAGTCTAAAGGTATGGGAATTTCCTTTGAGTTAGGGCGTCGAGCCTGTATCGTATCACTCACTTCTCACCGTTTTCTGCTGCTAACGGCATTCGTGTTGCGCGTTAAACGCGATGTGTAAAATGCCGTTCAACCCAATAATTTTTTAACA
>DPKY01000023.1:314-5751 GCA_003542275.1 Methylococcaceae bacterium
TAAATTAAGCCTTGGTTTTTTATTTTTTCAAGCTGCTCATCTGAATACTGATAATCTAATTTCATACAAATACCATTACTAAGTTATTGAAAATGAGATGCTATTGTAACACTTTATCAATTTTGTAAAGAAAAAAACATCACATATTTCAAGCAGACGACTATTTTATTGAATAGCACAGAATTGATAGACAAAGCCAAATGAGGGGGTGTAAACATCGCCACCGTGTCAAAATATTTGACATTAGCTACCTATAAAACACGCAATGTCTACTTACTTTTAATCCAACTACATCAATAGAAATCTCAATAATCACTTGCTTGTTATCNNCCATTATGCAGAGTTGAAATCAATGCCATGAAAAAACTCGACAAAGACGCGCAAATTGAGTGGGTAGATATTACGCAAGACACCACGGCATTAGCCAATGCTGGCCTCACATATAGACAAGCGATGGATCGAATTCATGTGATGGATGAAAATGCCCAATTACACTCGGGCGTTCGTGGTTTTTTATTGGTGTGGAAACGTCTTCCTTATTACCGTTTTTTCGCCAAACTCATCGAAAACGTACCTTTTTTGTTGTTTATCATGGAAAAGCTTTATCGTCTTTTTGCACGCTATCGCCTGACGCTCACTGGTAAAAAATACTTGGATGAACCAAAATGAATCAAATCAACCCAAGTAAACTGCTATTTTCAAAATGGACGGCATTAAATCCCACGAAAAAACGTCGACATTTTATCGTGACAAAACTCATTTTCTCACCTGATGAAACGATTATTGGATGTGAATTAGAAGCGGTAATTGATAAGAGTATCACTGAAATGGATTGGAAACTACTTAAAGACGTAAGCTACTGGCAAACGGGATGGCGTTGAACTTAGCGACTTTTAATACACATAAAAGCAGTGCCGGACATCAATCACAAACACTGCTTTAGATGTTTTTATTGTGCGAGATAGAAATCAATATCTTCTTTTGAAAAACCGATTTTTTTGGCAACACGCTCAGCATGACTCACACGCGAAATACCTTCAATTATTTTATGTGTGGGTTGATCATCGACAAATTCAACTTGTTTGGCAAGGCCTATGTGCTGTTTGAGCAGTTCATCGACCAATTGATGATTGTGTGTAATGAGAACAGTGCTATTCCCCTTGCGGAAAAAACCAGTCAACACGGTCAAAGAAGAGGCTATCTTCTCCTCAAACGTTGTCCCCTCAGAGAGCTCATCTAAAATCACAAGACTCTGGGCGCTAGACGCTAAAAATACTTCTTTAGTTCGCTTGAGTTCTGCACCAAAACGTCCTTCCCCATCATGTAATTTGCTAATTTCAGGGGCTTGATAAAAAATTCTATCTGCCACCGTTAGCATTGCTGTACGTGCGGGTACAAAACACCCAATTTGCGCAAGTAATTGAATTTGTGAAATGGTTTTGCAAAATGCTGTTTTCCCACCACTGTTTGGCCCTGTAATAGCCAATATTTTATTTTGATCTAGCGTGAGATCATTAGAGACATAATGAGAATTACCCTTGCCTAAAATGGGATTGATGGCACCGTTGAGTAGCATACGATGCTGTGTATGATCAATGATTGAAGGTAGCACCGTAGGATGGCCAAAATGCTCAGAAAATTGTAAAAATGACAACAACTCATCCAGTTGCCCAAGCGCATCTAGCGCACTCGCTAGCTCATCGGACTGTTTAAACGCCTCACGCAAAGGAATAATAAAATTATCCCGATCAAAATGCCCCACCCACGGAAAGTATAGCAACAAAAAAGGCGATAACAGCAGTGCTTCGCCCATTATTGAGGGAATAAAATAGAACAACGTACACAGTACAAGGGTAAGTAAAGCAAGTACAACGGGCTTAAATAATCGAGGATAAAACACAATAGCGGGTCGCCACCATGATTGACGTCGTTCTTCACGTGTTTGTAAACTGGTTTCTGTCAAATACACCGCTTGCGTCATTAGTGCATACGCTCGGCTACCAGCAAAGGCTTTAATATGTTCAAATAACACATTGAGATAAGCACTCTCTGGCGTAGGGCATTGTTGAATCCCTTTTACTAACTGCGTCATAAAACGTAAACCACGTCGATACTGCACATAACCGTAGCCTTCAATATCGATACCGTTTTTGCTTGTGCCAAACATCGGTAAAAAATGTGCAAACAGTAATCGATAAAAACAGGTTTCACGCTCAACCGCTTCTGCCACCACACTTTGAATAGCGCTCTTGAGTGCACTGTTATCACGCAACTCTTCTAAGGCGCGTTGCTTATCTTCAATCTCGTGCCGTGTATTTGCTGGATTCACCAGAGAACGAAATAACACTGCTTGCCCAATAGTCAATTCAGCATAGTTAATCGCATCAAAGAGATGATCAACCTCTAAGGCATTCACGCCACTGGCATCTAATACACCCTCACCTATAGGGGGTGCCTGCGTAACTTTAATCGAAGGCCAAGCCAAATGGCTCCAAAAATGCAGTAAATTTTTTTTCACTTAAAGCTTCTCCATTTGTTGTAAACGTTTTGGGCACTATAGTGACACGCGTGATACGACTAAGATAACATAGTGGCTGAGATTTGGACTTTATACGCTATAACACCCACATTTAAAAATGAATTATATTTGAATTGACGTTCAACATTTACACTCAGCGCATTAAAGTAGCCTAAACTGTTTCGATTTTATACTCCATCCGATCTAAAAATGCAAAAAACGCCCCCTCCACCCAAGAAAAACGCAAAAAAACACGCGTTCATGGCGGCTAGACGAGGCGCCGTAAATAACATATTCAGCGATGTATCACTCATTTCAGCAAAGGTAACACCTCAGCCAATACTTTATTCATGATGACAGGTTGACCTTTTTCATTGGGATGAAGACCATCTGCTTGCATCATATCTTTTGTGAGGGCAACGTCTTCCATAATAAACGGCACATAGCCTGTATTGAATTCTTTGGCGAGTTGAGGATAAATAGTATAAAAAAGCGTGACGTAGCGTTCCCCGTAATTAGGTGGAATCTTCATGCTTAATAAAACGACTTTTGCCCCTGCTTGCTGGGCGCGTTGGATGATTTGCGTAAGATTATTTTTAATTAAGGTAGGTTGAAAACCGCGCAGTCCATCATTTGCGCCTAATTCAAGAATAAAAATGTTTGGTTTAAAATCCAAGGCGTGGTTTAATCGCGCAAGTCCTCCTGCTGTCGTATCACCACTGATGCTTTCATTATGGACACTATGATGTGCGCCATTTTCATTGAGTTTCTTTTCGAGAAGTGAAACCCAACCTGCATTTACATCAATGCCATAACCCGCACTGATACTATCGCCTAAAACGACAACCGTTTTCGCATTGACGGTCATTGACATTAACGCCACACTTAACATAAATAAAAATTTCATCATGAACCATACGCCTTTAGTTGAAAATATTATTGTCACAGAAAACTTAAGTAAATCAGTCAAAACGTCTGACGGATTGCTTACTATCTTGTCATCCATTGATTTGATAATCAAATCGGGTGAAAGTATCGCCATTATTGGCGAATCAGGATCGGGTAAATCCACGCTGATTAGTTTATTAGCTGGGCTCGATACACCAAGTACCGGCACCATTCACTTGAATGGTCACTCGCTGACCCGCTTGGATGAAGAG
This sequence comes from Methylococcaceae bacterium, assembly GCA_003542275.1. Lineage (GTDB taxonomy): Bacteria > Pseudomonadota > Gammaproteobacteria > Methylococcales > Methylomonadaceae > UBA10906. Next base: position 3,993 of record DPKY01000023.1, read on the forward strand.
GGCCGGGCGAACGTGCGCAGGGCGTTAATTGGTTTTGTCTTTCAATCTTTTCAATTATTACCTTCGTTGACGGCGCTGGAAAATGTCATGTTACCCCTTGAACTTAATGGCGCTCAAAATGCAAAAACCGCAGCAACCGCATTGCTTACGCGTGTTGGTCTTGCAAATCGTCTATCCCATACCTCAAAGCAACTTTCCGGTGGGGAGCAGCAACGCGTTGCACTCGCGCGAGCATTTGTGACGCATCCGAAAATTTTGTTTGCCGATGAGCCTACTGGTAATTTAGACAGTAAAACAGGGGCGCATATTATTGATTTGTTGTTTGAGCTTAATAGTGAAAATAATACCACGTTAATTTTAGTGACGCATGATCGGGCGCTTGCAGCGCGTTGTGGACGTAGGATTGAGCTCAATGCTGGGCGGGTGATATTGTGATGTCTTTTACAATAGTGAATCATCGTTTTTCTTTGGCGTTGCGACTGCTTTGGCGAGATAGTCGCTCGGGTGAGTTAACGATTTTACTGATTGCTTTACTGATTGCGGTGACGAGTTCAAGTGCCATTTCAATTTTTACGAATCGACTGCAATCCACAATGACATCCCAAACCGCTGAATTTTTGGCGGCTGATTTGGTTATTAAAAGTCCAGCATTACTTTCTGAGCAATGGATAACGCAGGCGCAAACACGCCATTTGCGTTCAGCACAAACTATTGAATTTTCCAGTGTACTCATTGAGCATGATGAATTGCTACTCGCTAGCGTGAAAGCGGTCAGTGCAAATTATCCCTTACGCGGCGTTTTAAAAGTGACCGATACAGCTCATTTATCACCATTTATCGTGCAAAAGACGCCTGAACAAGGTACTGCATGGGTTGAAAAACGGGTGCTATCCGCATTACACCTCAATCTTGGTGACTTGCTGCTTGTGGGCAAAAAACCGCTCATTATTACGAAGATATTGACCTATGAACCCGATAAACGGGGCGATTTTTACAGTTTTTCGCCTCGCGTGATGATTCATTTAGAGGATTTACCCGCAACGTNNGTGCAACCGGGAAGTCGCGTGAGTTATTTTTTCCAATTTGCAGGTGAAATGCAGAATATAGATGCCTTTCATGATTGGCTCAAACCGCAATTAAATCCATCACAGCGTATAATGGATATTCATCATGATCGCCCAGAATTAGGCGGCGCTTTAGACCGTGTGGAGCGCTATTTGGGACTTTGCAGTATTATTATCATCTTAATTTCGGGTGTGGCAATTGCCATGGCAACGCAGCGTTATACGGAGAGACATTTTAATGCAACCGCAATTTTACGGTGTTTGGGTTGTCGTCAACAAGATATGTTGTGGCTTTATGGTAGTCAATTTTTGGTGCTGGGATTATTCGCTAGCACAGTGGGTTGTTTACTCGGTTTATTTGCGCAAGAAGGTTTGTTTTATTTATTAAAATCACTTTTGCCACAACGTGTTGTTGAACCGACACTTTTTTCTATTTTATTTGGTTTTTTAGTTGGCTTTATCATGCTTATCGGCTTTGCACTGCCACCACTACTTCGCTTAAAACATATTTCACCACTCCGTGTGCTTCGTCGTGAATTATTACCTCTGCCTAGTAGTGCATGGCTCGTTTATGGTCTTGCCATTGGCTTGATAAGTTTACTTATTTGGCGATACACGCAAGATTTGAAAATGACCGTGACGACTTTGGGTGGAGGGTTATGTGCTGGCACAGTATTGGGGCTTTGTATTTATGG
>DPKY01000247.1:0-12346 GCA_003542275.1 Methylococcaceae bacterium
CCGCAGGCATTGCGTGCCTTTGGGGCGCAGCGCATGGCGGCGCGAATGAGGCGGTACTCAATATGCTCGAAGAAATTGGCGATGTATCCAACATTCCCAAATTTATTGAACGCGCAAAAGATAAAAACGACCCGTTTCGTTTAATGGGCTTTGGGCATCGTGTCTACAAAAATTATGACCCGCGTGCCAAACTCATGCGTGCCACCTGCTATGACGTGCTGGCAGAATTAAAACTTGCCGATGACCCGATGTTCAAGCTCGCGCTTGAGCTTGAGCGTATTGCGCTTGAAGACCCTTATTTTATCGAGAAAAAATTGTATCCTAACGTCGATTTTTACTCTGGCATTGTGTTGCACGCGCTGGGCATTCCAACCAATATGTTTACCGCCATTTTTGCTATGGGACGTACGATTGGCTGGATTGCGCATTGGGACGAGATGATTGGTGACCCAGAACAACGCATTGGTCGTCCACGTCAACTCTACTGTGGCCCTGCGCAGCGCGACCTCCCCCCTCAACACCGTTAATTGATTTTTTTATTTTTTCTACTTCAATGACTATACAACAACAATCAGCACATCATATCGCTAGCGTCCTCACCGAAGCTTTGCCCTACATTCGTCGCTTTAAAAATAAAACTATCGTCGTCAAATTTGGCGGCAATGCGATGATTGATGACGATTTAAAACACAGTTTTGCGCGTGATATTGTCTTAATGAAATTGGTGGGGCTCAACCCGATTGTGGTACATGGTGGCGGGCCGCAAATTGGGGATTTACTCAAAAAACTAGGCAAAGAAACCGGTTTTATTGATGGTATGCGCGTCACGGACAGTGAAACCATGGACGTGGTTGAAATGGTGCTCGGCGGTCTTGTCAATAAAGAAATTGTGCATTTAATCAACCAGCACGGCGGCAAAGCCGTTGGCTTGACAGGCAAAGATGGCAATTTCATTCGCGCTAAAAAAATTCAACTCAAAAAAACCAACGTCGATAGCGAGGCTTCTGAACTTATTGATTTAGGTCATGTTGGCGAGGTATGCGGCATTGATACGGCTGTGCTCGATATGCTGGCTACGAGCGATTTTATTCCCGTTATCGCGCCCATTGGCGTGGGTGAAAACGGTGAATCTTACAATATCAACGCCGATTTAGTCGCCGGTAAAATTGCTGAAGAACTCAACGCTGAAAAACTCATTTTACTCACCAATACAGCGGGCATCTTAGATAAACAAGGCGAACTCCTCACCGGCCTTTCGCTTTTGGACATTGATCATCTTATTGCCGATGGTACGATTTCTCAAGGTATGATTCCAAAAACACGCTGTGCAACCGATGCACTCAAAGGCGGTGTGACGAGCGTCCATATCATCGATGGTCGCGTCAATCATGCTGTTTTACTGGAATTATTTACCGATGAAGGCGTAGGAACGCTCCTCATTAACCATTTAAAGTAAAACACACTCAAAAATTCCACCGCGCTATTTATACTTAAAAAATCAAGAGGTTACCCATGAAAGCCATTGTTATGACCGCCACGGGCGCCAGCCACCTTCTCACTGAGCAAACCCTCCCCGAGCCGGCTCTCACGCAAGCAACGCAGGTGAAAGTGCGTTTGCACGCCGCTGGCGTCAATCCCGTTGATACCAAAATACGTCGCAATGGCCTCTTTTATCCTAACGCGTCATTGCCCGCCGTGCTGGGATGTGACGGCGCGGGCGAAATTGTTGAAGTGGGCGCAGAAGTGCATCACGTCAAAGTAGGTGACAAGGTCTGGTTTTGTCATGGCGGGCTTGGGCGTGAGCAAGGTAATTACGCACAATACAATGTCATGGATGCGCGTTGGGTGAGTGCCATGCCAAAATCCGTGTCTTTTGACACCGCTGGCGCGGCGCCTTTAGTGTTAATTACGGCGTGGAATGCGTTATTTGAACGCGGCAATGTGCAAGCGGGGCAAACGGTACTCATTCATGCAGGCGCGGGTGGCGTAGGCCACGTGGCCATTCAACTTGCAAAGATAGCGGGTGCGCGAGTGATAACAACCGTCAGCTCGCAAGAGAAAGCCGATTTTGTCAAATCGCTTGGCGCCGACGACGTGATTTTCTATCACACCAGCAACATCACCGATGAAGTGAATCGCTTAACCCAGCAACAAGGCGCCGATGTTGTACTTGATACAGTAGGTCAAGATGTTTTTAAACTTAGCATTGGCTGTACGGCACATTTTGGGCGACTCATCACCCTTTTAGATGCGTCGCATTTGGATTTGAGTGAAGCACGTATGCGGAATTTATTGATTGGCTTTGAGCTCATGCTCACGCCCATGTTGCGCGACCTCCACGCCGCGCGTGATAAACACGTCGAACTCCTCAAAAAATGCGCTGATTTGATTGACAAAGGCGTTTTACGCATTCATGTCAGTGACGTCATGTCGTTAGATAAAGCCGCCTACGCTCATGATGTCATTGAAGCAGGTCATGTCACAGGCAAGCTAGTTCTTTCCATTCAGTAAGATACAAGACGAGCGTTTATTTAAAGATGTTTGATTTTCTTGACAAAAAACACACGATTGCAGGCAAGGGCTTTAATCGTTGGCTCATGCCCCCTGCTGCCTTAGCGGTGCATTTATGCATTGGCATGGCGTATGGTTTTTCTGTTTTTTGGCTACCGCTTTCAAAAGCGCTAGGCATTAAGCAAAGTCTCGCTTGCCCTGCGGAAGTGAATTTTTTTGCAGAATTGTTTATCACCACCTGTGACTGGAAAATTTCCACGCTCGGCTGGATGTACACCCTGTTTTTTGTTTTTTTAGGCTCTTCAGCGGCGTTATGGGGCGGCTGGCTTGAGCACGTTGGGCCGCGTCGCGCGGGCGTGGTGAGTACCCTGTGCTGGTGCGGTGGGATGCTCCTCTCTGCACTGGGCATTTATCTTCACCAATTTTGGCTCATGCTGCTGGGGTCGGGCGTCATTGGTGGGATTGGTCTTGGGCTAGGTTATATTTCACCCGTGTCGATGCTCATCAAATGGTTCCCCGATAAACGCGGCATGGCAACGGGCATGGCCATTATGGGATTTGGCGGGGGCGCAATGATTGGCTCACCGCTCGCTACGCTTTTGATGGGGCATTTTGCGACGGAAACGGACGTGGGCGTGATGCAAACATTTATCACCATGGCCGGCATTTATTTTATATTTATGCTAGGCGGTTCGCTGACTTATCGCCTACCTGTGTCTGGCTGGCATCCAGCGCACTGGCACCCCTCAACGCCACGCACACATAAAAAAATGGTCACGCCTCATCACGTTCACGTCAAAAACATTTTTAAAATCAAACAATTTTGGTTGCTGTGGGGCGCACTGTGCATGAATATCAGCGCCGGTATTGGCGTCATTGGGATGTCCTCGCCCATGCTGCAAGAAGTGTTTGGTGGCAAGTTAATTGGCCTAGATAAACCTTACGCGCAACTCGATAAACCCGAACTCGCCGCCATCGCCGCCGTCGCAGCAGGTTTTACGGCCTTACTGAGTTTATTTAACATTGGCGGGCGCTTTATGTGGGGCAGTTTGTCGGATAAATTGGGGCGTAAATTGACGTTTTTCGTCTTTTTTGTCGTAGGGGGGGCACTTTATCTCAGTGCCGCGCACAGCGCCTCAACAGGCGATAAGCTTTTTTTTATCGGCGCTATGTGCGTGATTTTGAGTATGTACGGCGGGGGCTTTGCCACTGTGCCAGCGTATCTTGCCGATTTATTTGGCACGCAAATGGTGGGTGCTATTCACGGCAGGCTGTTGAGCGCATGGGCTACCGCAGGCATTTTAGGGCCTGTGATTGTCAATTATATGCGTGATTATCAACTCGGTTTAGGCCTACCACGCGAGCAAGTTTACAATCAAACACTATGGATTTTGGCGAGTCTTTTAATGATTGGCCTGGTGTGTAATTTACTGATTTCCCCTGTTGCTGAAAAATGGTTTATGTCCCCTCAAGAATTGGCAACAGAAAAACACCACGCCCGTGACATCAAACATCAAGAAACACTCGGCGCAACGGACGATATGGTCACCTCAACGCCGTTTATTTGGGTGTTACTGGCTTGGAGCGTTGTCGCTTGCCCACTGGCATGGGGCATTTACAAAACACTGGGCAATGTTCGGCAATTTTTTATTTAATACCGCAATCGTCATCGACGTCTCTTTTTTCAAGCTATAAGGAAACCCATTCTCATGGAAAAAACTTACTCACCACACGCTATTGAACAACGTTGGTACCAAACGTGGGAAGCGAAACATTATTTTGCACCCAGCGGCAAAGGCGAGCCTTATTGCATCATGATTCCCCCGCCCAATGTCACGGGCAGTCTGCACATGGGCCATGCGTTTCAAGATACGATTATGGACGCCCTCACACGCTATCATCGCATGAAAGGTTGCAATACTCTTTGGCAAGCGGGCACAGACCACGCGGGGATTGCCACGCAGATGGTCGTTGAGCGTTTATGCAATGCCGAAGGGAAAACGCGCCACGATTTTGGGCGTGAAAAATTTATCGAAAAAGTATGGGAATGGAAAGAAGAATCGGGCGGTACCATCACTCGTCAGCTGCGGCGTATGGGTGCGTCGCTGGACTGGTCACGCGAGCGTTTTACCATGGACGAGGGAATGTCGCGTGCCGTGCAAGACGTTTTTATTGAGCTGTACCGTGAAGGCTTAATTTATCGCGGTAAACGCCTTGTTAACTGGGACCCTGTTTTACACACTGCCGTATCGGATTTGGAAGTTTTATCTGAGGAAGAAAACGGTTTTATGTGGCATTTGCGCTACCCACTGTCAAACGGCCAAGGGCATTTAATTGTTGCGACAACACGTCCAGAAACGTTGCTTGGTGATGCGGCAGTGGCTATCAATCCAACAGACGAACGTTATCAACATTTGTTGGGTGAATTGGTGGAATTGCCGCTCACTGGTCGTCGAATTCCCATTATTGCTGATGATTACGTTGACGCTGAATTTGGCACAGGTTGCGTGAAAATTACGCCTGCGCATGATTTCAATGATTACGACGTGTGGACGCGCCATCGTCATCATTCAACCATTCAAGATTTACCACACGGCGGTTTGATTAACATTTTCAGTGTGAATGCCAGCATAACAGATGAAAATTTAATTCCTGAAAAATATCGCGGTTTAGACCGTTTTGAAGCACGAAAACAAATCGTTGCCGATTTAGAAACCGCTGGCTTACTTGAAAAAATCGTTGACCATAAATTGATGGTACCACGCGGTGACCGCAGTCAAAGCGTCATTGAGCCCTTTCTCACTGATCAATGGTATGTCAAAGTCGCGCCACTGGCTGAACCGGCGATTAAAGCCGTTGAAGACGGCGACATCAAGTTTGTGCCCGACAACTGGAAAAACACTTATTTTGATTGGATGCGCAATATTCAAGACTGGTGTATCTCGCGGCAAATTTGGTGGGGTCATCGCATTCCAGCGTGGTATGACAATAAAGGTAACGTGTACGTTGGCAAATCAGAAACTGAAATCCGCGAAAAACACCATTTACCCGCCGATTACGTTTTAAAACAAGATGAAGATGTTTTAGATACCTGGTTTTCGTCAGCGCTTTGGCCGTTTTCAACTTTAGGTTGGGACGGCACAAATGAACCTGATTATTTGAAAACGTTTTATCCAACTAGCGTACTTGTCACCGGCTTTGACATCATTTTCTTCTGGGTAGCGAGAATGATTATGATGGGCCTCAAGTTTCGTGGCGCTGTTCCCTTCAAAGAAGTGTATATTCATGGTCTTGTGCGTGACGCTGAAGGGCAAAAAATGTCGAAATCAAAAGGCAACGTGCTTGATCCTATCGATATTATTGACGGCATTGATTTAGAAAGCCTCGTCGCAAAACGCACGGCGGGCATGATGCAGCCGCATCTACAGAAAAAAATTGAACAAGCCACGCGCAAACAATTTCCCGAGGGTATTCAATCTTACGGTACCGATGCGCTACGCTTTACGTTTGCGTCACTGGCCTCAACGGGACGTGATATTCGCTTTGATTTAGCGCGAACCGAAGGTTACCGCAATTTTTGCAATAAACTCTGGAATGCGGCGCGTTATGTGCTTATGAATACAGAAGAGCAGGATTGTGGCTTAACGGGCAAATGTGAATTTTCACAAGTGGACAATTGGATTATTTCGCGCCTAAATCAAGTGATGGCCACTACGGGTCACGCTATTGACCATTATCGTTTTGATTTAGCGGCGCACGCGCTCTACGAATTTACTTGGAATGAATACTGCGATTGGTATTTAGAACTGGCAAAAGTGTCGTTGCAATCAGACAATGAAAATCTGCAACGCGGCACGCGCAAAACGCTGTTACACGTCCTCGAAACGATATTGCGTTTAGCACATCCAATCATGCCTTTTATTACCGAAGAAATTTGGCAACGCGTAGCTCCTCTTGCCGGCGTGCAGGGTGACACCATTATGTTGCAAGCCTATCCTCTTGCCGATGAATCGCAAATTGATGCGTCAGCCATTGAAACAACAGATTGGCTAATGGCCGTCATTTTAGGTGTGCGTCGTATTCGTGGGGAGATGAATATTGCACCAAGCAAACCCCTGCCCGTTTTACTCAAAAATGGCTCGCCCACTGATGCACAGCGCCTTGAAATCAATCGCGTTTATCTACAAAAATTAGCGCGACTCGACACCATGACCTGGCTGACAGAAAACGAGAGTGCGCCTGAATCGGCCATTGCGTTGGTGGGTGAGATGCAGATTCTCATCCCGATGGCGGGGTTAATTGACAAAACCGCTGAACTAGCGCGTCTTGACAAAGAAATTCAAAAAATACGCAATGATTTACCGCGTGTTGAGGGGAAATTAAATAACCCTGCGTTCGTCGATAAAGCCCCCGCTGAAGTGCTAGAGAAAGAGCGAGCAAAACTCGCTGAAATGCAATCGCTACTGAGCAATCTGCAAACCCAACACGCCAAAATTAGTGCGCTCTAACACGCACCGTTAACGCAAAGCAGGACGTAGCGAAGCAAGAAATGTCGCTGCGTCTTGATAGCCAATCACACGATGCGCCGTTGCCTCTTGCTGATGCGTGAAAAATAATACCGCCGGCGGCCCCACCAAATTAAAGTGCGCAAGCAACGCTTGATTCTCCTGCGAATTTTCTGTCACATCCGCTTGCAACAACATCACATTAGCCAGCGCTTCTTTAACGCGATTATCTGTAAAAGTTTGCGTTTCCATTTCTTTGCAAGCAATACACCAATCAGCATAAAAATCGAGCATGACGCGTTGATTGCGTGCACTGGCTTGCGCTAATTTTGTCTTTAACGCGTCCACGGAATGAATACGCTCAAACACTAAGCCTTGCGTGTGCGCCGCGCCGCTCCCCTGCAGAGGTTGCAACGGGTTTGTATTGCCTAGGCCCACACCAATGAGCATAAGTGTGCCGCAAATGAGCATAATCACGCCAATCCCTTTCCAAAACATTTGCCAAGGTGTTCGTGTCGTGGGCAAATTCTCAAGTGCATTAAGGTAAATAGCAGGAATAATAAACCATGTTCCCCATAAAAATAACGTCACCCAAGCCGGTAAAATACGACTCAACAGCCAAATGGCCATGCCCAACATGAGCACGCCAAAACTTTTTTTAATGGTATTGAGCCACTCCCCAGCTTTAGGTAGATACCATTGCGCTGAGACGCCCAGCAGCAATAGCGGCAACCCCATACCCAAGCCAAGCATAAATAACGCACTGCCACCCAGTAGCACATCCCCCGTTTGACCAATGTAAATCAGTGCGCCAGCAAGTGGCGGCGCCACACACGGCCCGACAATTAACGCAGATAAGGCACCCATCATTGCCGCGCTGGCAAGGTCTTGGTGGTGTTGATGGCTGGCGTGATAGAGTTTGCTGGTCACTTTATCGGGCAAGCCTAGTGAAAAAAAGTCAAACATGGACAACGAAAGCAACACAAAAATACTGCTAAAAATACTAATGACCCACGGGTTTTGTGCGGCAATTTGTAAGTTTTGACCAAACAAGGCCGCGAGAATGCCAAAAAACGTGTACATCAAAGACGACGCGACGACGTAACTTAGCGACAATAAAAACGCTCGATGCGTACCGCGTTGCCCGACAATAATGCCCGACAAAATGGGAATCATCGGAAAAATACACGGTGTAAAAGCGAGCAATACACCAAAACCTAAAAAGCTCAACAGCGTCAATGCAAATCGCCCCTGCGCAAGTGTGTTGGCAATCTGCGTGGACGAAGCTTCACTGCTTTCGCTAGGGAGCGCACTGAGTTGCTGGGCGATGGGCAAGTGTAAAACGACTTCTTTTGTCATGGGTGGATAACACACGCCACGCTCAGAGCAGCCTTGAAAATTAGCCACTAAGGTGATTGTCTGCTCCCCAGACGCTTCGCGGCGTAGCGGCACCTCAAAATTCAAGCCATCATAGAAAATTTCGACTTGCCCAAACGCTTCATCGTCTCTTGGCAAACCGTTGGGCATCACATAATCGCCCAGCGCCACGCCCTCCGCATCGTGCAAGGCCAGCTTAATTTTCTCTCGATACAGATAATACGTGGGCGCAATTTCCCAATTAACATAAAGAGTATTACTGTCTTTAACGTGCGCCGAAAACTCAAACGCTTGCTCGGGTTGGAGCAATTCATCTGAAAATAACGTCAATTTAGCCGTCGACGCGCTACGCACAAGGGATTCAAGCGAATTCTCTGGCTGTTTATCCGCCCAGAGAGGGGCGCTTAGTCCTAGAGATAACGTTGTAAAAATCAATAAGCAGAAACGAAACATGAGCGAGTTATCCACTGTAAATAATCAGGTAAACCGCGTTCAATAGATAACGCGATAATTTCGGGTACATCGTAGGGGTGATGTTGCTTAATAAAGGCTTCAATGCGAGCGTAATGCACAGCAGGCGCTTTAATGAGCAACAGTTGCTCTTGCGCCTTGTCAATGCGCCCTTCCCACGCATAAATAGACGTGATGGTGGGCAGAAGATTCACGCAAGCCGCTAACTGTTGCTCAACAAGCTGCTGTGCGCACTGCGTTGCTCTCTCAACATCGGGAAACGTACATAAAATAACGTGATGGACGCTTGTCATACGATAAAAATGTGTAAAATAAAGAATGAAAAATCACATTATCCTAGAAAATAGTCGACATTGCCTTTATATTGTCACTCCACTTCACTTTGTTAATTGCGTTAATTTGGAAAGTTATGAAAATTTTTAGCGTGTTGTTTACCGCCATTGTGGTGATGTCTGTATTGGAGCTCTATGTGCTGATTGCGGTCGGTAGCATTTTGGGCGCATTTGTGACAATTTTATTGGTCATTGCCAGTGCGGGGCTAGGCTCACATCTGCTTAGAGAGCAAGGTATTGTAACATGGCAGCGTTTTCAAGAAGCACTGGCGCGTCAACAAGTCCCCGCGTATGAGTTGATGGAAGGTTTTTTAATTTTAGTGGGGGGTGCGCTACTGCTCACACCCGGTTTTATTACTGATGCGCTTGGGCTAATTTGCTTAATCCCAGCGCCGCGAAAATGGATAATTAGCGCGGTCATGAAGTATTATTTTATCGTGCCACACGCTGGCGATAAAAGCGTTTTAGAAGGGGAGTTTCGCCGAGAAGATAAGTCAAAATAAAACAACGTAAGGGCGCCTACACAAGCGCCCTCAATGTGCAATAGGCTGTTAGCGACGGGCTTTTTCAATCATTTGGCTAGTGGAGTGCCCCGCTACAAAATCCAATATTTTCACTTCCCCGCCATGAGCAATAACCGCCGCGCCACCCACCACGTCTTCGGGTTGATAATCCCCTCCCTTAACAAGCACATCAGGCAGCAAAGACGCATAAAGCCGCTCGGGCGTTTCTTCATTAAAAGACACCACCCAATCAACACATTCTAGCGCCGCCAAAACGGCCATCCGCGCGTTCAAGTCATTGATGGGGCGCGAGTTGCCCTTGAGTAATTTGACGGATTCATCTGAATTGACCGCCACACACAAGCGGTCACCGAGTTTTTTCGCTTGTTGTAAATAGGTAATATGTCCAATATGGAGTAAATCAAAACAGCCGTTTGTCATGATGACTTTTTCACCGCGTGCTCTAGCACGCAGTAGGCAGTTGGCAAATTCGACTTCACTGACAACACCAAACAACGCATCGCGGTGCGTGTGCATCTCACGGCTCAGCTCAAGTACGCAAACGCTTGACGTGCCCACTTTGCCTACCACAATCCCCGCCGCCAAATTCGCCAGCATCATGGCATCACGCGCCGCTAATCCCACCGCCAGCCCAAGCGCCATCACGGCAATGACCGTATCGCCCGCGCCAGTCACATCAAACACTTCCTTGGCCTGCGCAGGCAGAGAGTGCGTGGACTGCGCATCGATAAGACTCATGCCCGCTTCACCGCGCGTGAGGAGTAGCGTATCAATATCATAGTGAGCAAGTAGGTCGCGCCCTTTTTGCATAAGCGTCGCTTCGTCTTGACACGCACCCATCACGGCATAAAATTCAGCGAGATTAGGCGTAATCATATCCGCCTTGGCATAGCGTTGATAATTGCTGCCTTTAGGGTCGACAAGGGTCTTTAAGCCGGCTTGCTTTGCCAGTGCAATATACGCGGCCACATTCGCCAGCGTGCCTTTTCCATAATCCGAAAAGACAACAATATCATGCGTGGCAACATGGGCTTGCAGACCTTCAAGCAAGGCTTGTGAATTGACCACAAGCGGCGTTTCTTCAAAATCGACGCGCAACAGCTGTTGATGCTGCGCCATGACACGCAATTTACAAATCGTTTGCATTTTATCGTCAATGACAAAATGACATCGCACCCCCTCGGCGGCGAGAAGTGCCTGCACCTGCTGCCCATCCAAATCATCGCCAATCGCGCCAATTAAGGTAACCTGTCCCCCTAATTTTGCGATATTTAACGCCACGTTCGCCGCGCCGCCCAAACGCTCTTCAATACGCGCAACTTTAACAACAGGCACTGGCGCTTCAGGTGAAATTCTCGCCACCTGACCTGACCAATAACGGTCAAGCATAACGTCGCCCATCACAATAATGCGTGCGGTTTTAAAATCAGGTAAATTGGCTAACATCAACACTGTCCTCAACGACACCACACCAGTAATGTCCAATCAAAATATGGATTTCTTGAATACGCGCCGTCACGGTTGAGGGAACGTGAATAGTGAGCGTGGCGAGTTCAGCTAACGCGCCACCGCCCTCACCGGTTAAGCCAATGACCTGCAAACCTTTTGCACGAGCAATTTTTACCGCCTCAAGTACATTTTGACTCTTTCCCGACGTAGAGATGGCAATCAACACATCTCCCGCATTGCCAAGCGCTTCAATTTGCCGAGCAAACACACTCGCAAATTCAAAATCATTGGCGTGTGCCGTCAAAATAGAACTGTCCGTTGTCAGTGCAATCGCTGGCAAGGCGCGTCGCTTTTGCGCATAGCGTACCACCAATTCTGCGGCAATATGTTGCGCATCTGCTGCGCTGCCACCATTCCCGCATAGCAACACCTTATTGCCGCGAGAAAAAGCCGATACCAGCAACGCAGCCGCCGACTCAACGGCTTGGCTACATTGCGCCGCACGCGCCATCACGTCGCGGTGTTGGGCAAGTTCATCACTAAATGTTTTCATGTCCCCTCATTTTTGCGATACATTCATCTTTTGGGGTTCTAAATACGCGATATTTAGATGGTCATCAATGAAATATTTCTGCGCTACCGCTCGAATTTGCTCAGCGGTCACTTGATTGATTTTGGTGGCATACTCGCCTGCTTTTTGCCAGCCTAGACCAATAGTTTCAAGCATACCCAGTTGCATTGCTTGATAAAAATTCGAGTCACGCTGATACACTTGCCCCGCTATGACCTGCGCTTTAATACGCTCAAGTTCAGCGGGCTCAACTAATTGCGTTTGCAAGCGTGTGATTTCATTTTTCAGCGCCGCTTCAACGTCAAACACCGTTTTCCCTTCCGCTGGCGTGCCTTCCAGTTCAAATAAATCATCAAGACGTGAATTCATGTTATAGCCCGCACTGGCCGCGACAGCAATTTGCTTACCGCGTATCAATGTACGGCTCAAACGCGCACTGTTTCCACCATCTAAAACCCCCGCAAGCACCTCAAGCGCATACGCCTCGGCTTCTTCTTTTGCGGTATTGAGCGTGGGTACATGGTAGGCAAGTAACACAGAGGGCAGTTTTGCGGGGACTTTCACCGTCATTTTACGCGTGCCTTGCTGGGGTATTTCTACTTGCGG
>DPKY01000247.1:12359-14813 GCA_003542275.1 Methylococcaceae bacterium
TTCACATCCCCGACCACCACAAGCGTCGCATTATTGGGTGCATACCAACGCTGATACCACGCTTGCAAATCCGTCGCGGTGTAAGCGGCAATGTCACTGGGCCAGCCGATAATAGGATTTCGATACGGACTGCTTGTGTAGGCCATCGCGGCAAATTGCTCGGCCATTTTAGCTTGTGGGTTATCCTCGGTGCGCATACGGCGCTCTTCGGTGACCACCTCTAATTCTTTTTTGAGCTCTTCAGGCAAAATATGCAAATGACGCATTCTATCGGCTTCCAGCTCAAAACTCACGGCTAATTTAGAGGCCGCCATCGTTTGAAAATAAGCGGTGTAATCTTGCCCCGTGAAGGCGTTTTCTTCGCCACCATTTTGAGCAATGATGCGGGAGAACTCACCAGGGGCGTGCTTATCTGTCCCCTTAAACATCGTGTGCTCGAGCATATGTGAGATGCCAGTGATACCATTAGGCTCATAGCTCGCCCCCACTTTATACCACACTTGCGACACCGCAACCGGTGAGCGATGATCTTCTTGTACAAGCACTTTTAGGCCATTTGCCAATATTTTTTCACTAATTTGTGGCGCGGCGCTCCCCATTACAGGCAAGCACATCAAAACAAAGGGAAGAAAATTCTTTTTCATGGAAATCATCAAAGTCACTGCCAAAATAAAAACGGCGCATTGTCAACACAATACGCCGCGTTAGATAAGGTAAAAAACAAACGCCTTCTGACTTAGCCGTCAGCGTTGATTTTAGCAATAATATCGTTTAAATCACGGTCACTGTTTTCATTGGCCACCTGACAAGTCCCCGCGTTCAAATGACCACCGCCATTGTAGCTTAGGCACAACTCACCGATATTGGTATGAGAGGTTTGATTTAAAATCGATTTTCCAATTGCAAACACCGTATTTTGTTGCCACATTCCCCACATGACATAAATAGAAATGTTGCATTCAGGATAAATGGCATAAATCATAAAACGATTGACCGCAAAAATCGTTTCTTCTTTACGCAAATCCAGCACCACTAGATTTTTGTGGACAGTAGAGCAACGCGTAATTTGGTCTTTTGCAGCGTGTTCATGCTCTTTGAAGAGTTCAATGCGCTCCTCGACGTCCGGTAATTTTAAAATTTCATCAATAGTGTGGTCTTTACAATAATCAATCAAGTCCATCATCAGTTGATAATTTGACACCCTAAAATTCTTGAAGCGTCCAAGCCCTGTACGCGCATCCATCAAGAAATTTAACAGTACCCAACCGGTTGGATGAAGGATTTCATCTTTGCTAAATTTTGCCGAATCACCTTTATCTACGGCCGCCATCATTTCAGCCCAATGGGCAGGGAAACGTGCTGCGCCACCGTAATAATCATAGACCACCCGTGCAGCAGAAGGGGCGTCTGGATCGATAATGTAATTATCCGCCTTGCCATTGCGAAGGGTTTCACTTAAATGATGATCAAAAGCGAGGTGTACACCGCTCACATAAGGCAAGTTAGTGGTAATGTCATCACTGCTAATGTCAATAATACCGTCTTGCATATCTTTGGGATGGACGAATTTAATTTCGTTAATTAAATCTAACTCTTTCAACAGTACGGCACAAATTAAACCATCAAAATCACTGCGCGTTACTAATCTAAATTTTTTTTCTGTCATGGTTTACTACCTTTTTAAAAAATAAAAATGTCGACTGATATGACGTGTACGAATCGACCCTCATTATAGCAATTTAAAACAACCCTGTAATTTTACCGTTATCATCAATATCAATCCGTTCAGCGGCAGGCGCCTTCGGCAAACCGGGCATCGTCATCATATCTCCAGCAATGGCCACAATAAATCCCGCCCCGTTGGCAAGACGCACATCACGAATCTCCAGTGTATGCCCAGAAGGCGCCCCCTTTAAATTAGGATTTGTTGAAAAAGACATCTGCGTTTTTGCCATGCAAATAGGAAAAAGACCATAGTCAGCATTCCACGCATTGAGCTGGGCTTTCACTTTTGCACTCGCCGTGACGTGAGCCGCGCCATAGAGCTTGGTGGCAATCGTCTCAATTTTTTCCCACAAACTCAACGCTTCATCATACACAAATGTAAACTCCGCTTCACGGTTGTCTACAATCTGCACGACCTCATGTGCAAGCGCCTCCGCCCCTGCCCCACCATTCGCCCAGTGCGTTGATACAATACACGTTGCACCCAATGCGGCACATTTTTCTTTAAGCAAAGCAATTTCAGCTTCTGTATCGAAAGTAAAATGATTGACACACACCACGCAAGGCAAACCGTAATGCGTGGTGACATTATGATAATGCCGCGCTAAATTCTCAAATCCCGCCTCAACGGCGGCGAGATTTTCTTGATTGAGCGCTTCTTTTGCCACGCCGCCGTGAAATTTCAACGCGCGAATAGTCGCCACCAACACCACCGCCGAAGGTTTTAAG
>DPKY01000040.1:0-1012 GCA_003542275.1 Methylococcaceae bacterium
CCAAGCGGCACGGTGTCCATTTCTGGCGCACCAACGCAAGCTCAAACACTAACAGTCTCCAATTCTTTAGATGATGCAAATGGATTGGGCGAAATACATTATCAATGGTTGAGCGATGGTAGTGTGATAGCAAATGCGACAAACATAACCTATACACTAACTCAAGCCGATGTAGGTAAAACGATTTCCGTGAAAACCAGTTATATGGACGGTGGGGGATACGCTGAAAGTGTTTTGAGTGCAGCGACACTTCCCGTTGCCAATGTGAATGATGCACCGACGGGCAAAGTTGTTATTGAGGGTGTATCAAAACAAAATGCAACATTAACAGCAAGTAATACATTGGTTGATGCTGACGGTTTGGGTGTGATTGTTTATCATTGGTTGAGAAATGATCTGGAAATTTCTGGTGCAACAAATGCCACTTATACTTTGACGCAAGACGATGTTGCGCAACGCCTTAGTGTAAAAGCGACGTATATTGATCTATTTGGTTCTNNGCTAACGTGAATGATCTGCCGACAGGTAATCTTTCCATTTTAGGTAATGCCACGCAAAATGAAACATTGACTGTTTCAGCAAAAACACTGGCAGATGTTGATGGTTTGGGGGAGATGACTTATCACTGGTTAAGAAATGGTCTTGAGATACCTAACGCAACAGGCGCGATTTATGTATTGACACAAGATGATGTGAATCAGCGGGTGAGCGTAAAAGGGCGTTATACCGATAAGTTTGGCACCGCTGAAAGTGTGACCAGCGCACCGACACAAAACATTGTGAATGTAAACGATGCGCCAATGGGAAACTCGCGCATTTCTGGTGTCTTTGAGGAAAATCATGTACTGACCGCAGAAAATAATTTATCCGATACAGACGGTTTAGGCGATATACACTATCAGTGGCTACGCAATGCGGTCATCGTGGCTGATGCTACCCAATCCACTTATCGTCTAACGCAAGACGATGTTGGGGCAATTATTTCTGTTAAAGCAAGTTATACCGATGGTTT
>DPKY01000040.1:1041-3102 GCA_003542275.1 Methylococcaceae bacterium
TGCGGTAAGTGCTGATTCACCGTACATTATCAATGAAAACGACACACCAGATGGCGCTGTGTTGATTGATGGCGTGGGGAGAAAAGGATACGTTCTCACGGTATCCAATACATTAACAGACAAAGACGGATTGGGAGAGATTCATTATCAATGGTTAAATGACGGCGATGTTATTGCGGGAGCGAATCAAGCGACGTATTCGCTCAGGCAAACGGATGCAGGTAAACATATCAGCGTTAAAGCCAGTTATATAGATGAACAAAACACGCAAGAGAGTATGGCGAGTCAGGAAATGTTAATTGCCGAAAATAAAGCGCCTACAGGGAAGGTGATAATGAAAGGCACACCCTTGTATGGCGCAACACTTTCTGTGTCAAACACGATTAAAGATGCTGATGGTTTAGGAAAATTGAGTTATTTATGGGAAAACGATGCGGGTATATTATCAACCTCGCCGCGCTATACGTTGATAAAAAATGATATCGATACGAAATTATGGGTCACAGCATACTACACAGACAAACAAGGCAATAGAGAAGAAGTGAAAAGTGCGGTTGTTGATGTTGCTGTGAGCACGACATCTTCTGTTTTTAATGATCGGCTTGAAGGTAATGCAAACGCCAATAAATTGTCTGGACTTGGCGGTAATGACACGTTAATTGGTGGCGCTGGCTCGGATAAATTAACCGGTGGTAGCGGTGCAGATACCTTTGTGTTCAAAAAAGCGGATTTTTTCAGTCAAAATCATACGGGGGCGTTAATTTTTAATCAATCCGTAGATACGATTACGGATTTTCATGTAAAAGAGCATGACATACTGGATTTTCAAGAGATGGGGGAATTGCATTTTTATCCTTCTATGTCTGCAGCGCAAGATGACCACAGCGCTTTTTTATTTTATGTAAAAAATGTGGGAAAAATTTATGTCAATATGAGCAACACAGGTGACTTTACGCCAATCAACATTATTGTTCTATCAGGAAAACCGGCTATCAATAGCGATTTCATTGACTGGAACGTCCCTACAACATAATGTTTTTTTTGCTAGCGGGCTGTTTTTAGCATGAAAATCCTGTAAATTAGCCACATGAATACGTTATTACTTGCCACAATTGAGTGGATAAAAAATGATTGGTTAAGCAACCGTTTGCGTTTTTGCGTTGAATTTGTGGCGTGGGCAATTTCGATTGGTTGTAGCGTAACGATGGCGCTGACCGTCCCCAATCCACCTTTATTGATTTTGTATCCTGTGTGGATTGCGGGGTGTGCGATGTATGCGTGGGCGGCGTATAGCCGCCAATCGTTTGGAATGCTGGCTAACTACTTGTTGCTTGTTACCATTGATAGCATGGGTTTTATGCGTATGCTTTAGCGTTTAGTGATAGCATTCCTCGTAGCAGTATTCCATAAAACTGCCTTGATAGCGACGGCGTTGGATTTTCACGATGGGATTTTCACTGAGTTTTTTTTCATCATACGCATGATGATTGTAGCAGTATTCAAATAGACGCTCTTTTTCAACAATTTCTTTTTCGTCAATCTCTTCTGTTTCGTTTTCTTCTGCGACAAAATCCGTAGGAACTGGGTCGATTTCTTGGTGAGGAAAGACAATAGGTTCTTCGTGAACAACGTTTTCAACAATTTCTTCTACAATGGCCGGTTGCGTAATTTCTTCTTCTATCTTGTGTTCGTCTTCGCTCGTTTCTTCTACATAGCTATAGAAAATAGGTTTGTTTTTTTGAGGTTTGCGTTGCTTAAAGAGATAAAAGAGGGTAAAGCATACAAGTAAAAAACCAATAAACTCGGCAATATAGAGCATACTGTTTTCTATCCAGTGTTTGATTTTTTGGTATGTCTGCTGTGTAAACAACGGCTCGGGGTGATCAATGGTGGCGGATTGCTTTTTTTCAGCGGGATTGAGCAGCGCAAGACGTGATTTATTGAGTATTTGATTAACGGTCTCTTCTCTTGTTGCCGTGCCTAAAACTGGGCTAGCGCCCTCTAGTGCCTCGAGGGTGTTGTCTATCCCATGTGAATCTTTTAGCGTGTCTTGGTCATCAT
>DPKY01000082.1 GCA_003542275.1 Methylococcaceae bacterium
CCTCTCAAAATTCTTTCTCCGAGTGGCAGGAACGTAAGTTCGTGGTGGAGCTGGTGTTGGAGTCCCAGCCTCAGTTAGGGCGTATTTTCAATTTCTCTATAAACAAGTCTGTTTATTGCTGCTTCCAAATCTTCATTTGTAATCTTTTCTGATGTTACAATCACGTTTCTTTTTTGTTTTATATTGATTGCAATCACGGACTTTCCAACAGATTTTAAGTTGTCATTTTTTCAGCAATTTTTGCACGAATATCCATTTTATCAAAAAGGTTATAAATTTCACTCAATGCGTCTTTTTTGTCTTTCTGTAATAATTCGATTTCTGATTGCGTCAGCATCCGCACCTGATTTGATAATGTATCTTGCTTCTGATTCTGTGAGATAGGAGAACCCATACCCAAAGTAGCCAATCCACCATTTTTCAAGTTCATGATATTTCTCGTTTAATTCTTTGGTCATCTGATAATTTAACGCGAGGTTGTAGCCCCAATTTTTTAGCAGAAAAGCGTCCTCAATAGCGCAGATTAAGGTTAATGTGAATGCGATTGTTGCCCGCCTGCGTTGTGCCGCCGTTGATGCCTTTTGCATCATTCAGGGCGGTTGCAAAGGCAATGTTGGTTGACAAATTTTCTTCCCATTGCCATTTTGCCCCAATGCCTGCACCACTTAATGTCCACTCTCTGGTTTCACCTGCTTGCGGTTTCTCACGCAGGCCGTGGCCACAATCATAAAAAACATACGCGTTGATGTTTTCCCATGCCGGTGATGTGAGTTCAAGACTGACAATTTGTCCGCTGTCTGCGCTGGTTTCGCGTTGTTCATAGCCACGCACATCATAGCTTCCACCAATGCCCAGTTGCTCACCGGCAATGAGTGGTGTGTGGCTGTATTGCCCCATTAAACTGGTGTGAAATGACCAGTCGCCAAATTCGGTAGATAAATTTGTGCCATAGCGAAGAATGTTAAAGGTTGATCTCGCCCCTTTGCGCGATTTTTCATAGAAAGCATCGCTATTATCTGACCAGAGTCCGACATTGCTTGCCCATTGCACAAAGTAGTCACTGCGAAATAAGGCAAAAGGATACTCGCCTTTATAGGTGAGGCTAAAGGGCGTGCTGCGCACATTGGTTTGCTCATCACAGACAGTGAGGCTAGGTTGGCAAACGGCGGCGGGGATTTGCGTATTTTGCAGCGAGCTTAAAAAATGACGGCTGTCTAGGCCAATATCGAGACTATGTTCGTATTTTTCCCATTTGGGCAGAAATTGTTGATAATGAATACCCATCATCTTACCCGCCCCAGTAATGTTTAAATCGGATGCAACGATACCCGTATTCGCACTGGAAGATGCGTAGTAGAGATTGAGCCACCCACCAAGCGCGTAAACCGGTAGCGCATAGGAGGCGCCGTATTGTTTAATGGTGTCAGCATGATCGGGGGGGAGGGTGTAGGACGCGTTGAAAATATGGTCGGCATCCCATAAATTATTGTATTGAAAGCCACCTGTTAAACGGTATTCCCCTGCGCTGTTAGATCCTGTATTATTGAGATTGAGGGAGAGCTCATACGGCCGCTCAGGCTCGATAACTTGCACATTTGCGTTGACTCTATCCTTCTCATCACTTTGCTTGAAGGTCAATAAAATTTTTCTTGCGGGGTGTTTGTTCGCTACTTTCAATGACGCGGCAAGTGCCGTCGTATTGGGTAACAGGTCTTTTTGTAATTCGGGTAAACTGGCCAGAATATTTTCTTTTGAGAAAAGGCGGTTGCCGTGAATGTTGATATTGTCGATATTAAAATCAATCATCTTCAATGTCACTTCGCCCGCATTAAGTGATTGTGGCGGTAATACTACCCGATGAAACGTATAGCCTAAATCGTGAATATGCGCTTCAAAGGTTTTTCCCACGTTTTGCAAATGTACTAAATCATACGATTGATGCTCTAAAGGCGAAAAATAATCCGCTAATTCTTCCTCTGACAATGTGGAATTGCCGTCAATGACAAATTTGTTGATGGTAAACGTGATTTTTTTTGGCGCAGCGATGTCTTCTTGCGCTAAGCACAGGGCTGGAAGTAGACTCAATGTGCAGAGCAGTGCGGTAGATTTAGACATGAGGACTCTTTGATAGATATTGAAAGGGACGTCATAAACATTATTGGACAGCACAGGACGCGCCACTGCTTTGCGCTTCTTTTAAATCAGACGCGATATTTTCATTGTCTTTTGCAATAAGCGATGGCGTTTTCTCTAATTTTGTAGCCGCCTCACCGGATTCGCCCGAAAAACTGCTTTCCACNNGCTTTCACCGGAGGCGAGTTGGGTCGTTTGTGCTTTTTGTGCAGACGATGACGGACTTGTTTTCGTCTCATTGGTTTCATTGTGCGTTTCTAATTTCGCACTGCCTTTATTGACGGTGGTGTAGGTGCCTGCTTTTGTGCTGTCCCCGTTTTTTTCAAATAATTTATCAGGACTGGGCGCGGTAATCGGGCGCGGCGCACTGTTCATTTTTTCAATGAGTGTGGTGGGCAGTTGCGCTAATTGAATGGGCGCCGTGTTGGCATTGTGAATAAAACTGATTTGCCCTTGCGTGACAAGATGCTCGCCCGTGGCGTTAGTTTGCGCAATGGTGCCTTGCTGTACATAGCTGACCATCCCACTGGTGTCTTCATCAATAAACTCTCTGTTTTCGCTTTGATTTTCTTCAACGCAGCTGCCTGTGCATTGCAAATCATACTCTGTGCCACGAATACCAATGGTCGCAACGGGGGTATTCACCGCGTAGGCGTCATGGTCTTTTTTACCGATACTACCGGTTAAAGCACGCATCCCACCGGCGGCCAATTTGAATAAAATTTTGTCTTGTTTGCCGGCTTTTTGATAATCGTATTGGACAATATCAAATTCACTGTTGGCTTGCAGCGTGACTTTTTCGCCGTCACGAAACACCATGACAACATAGCTGTCTGCTTGACTGCTTAAATAATCTTGGGCGTTTAAATTATCGCCAAGAGCAAGTTTACGCTCGCTTTCGTTTTGATTGCCACGGTTTTGGGCATAAACGTCACCTTTGATGTCGACGACTTTGGCAACGCTTGTATCAGGTGTTTTTTTTGTGTCGCCACAATTGTCTTTGCATACGTACACGGTGTAGTCGGAAGCTTGTGCCCCTTTAAGCGTGGCGCTTGGGGTTTTTATTTGAAAATGATCCGCACCCGCGTTGGCAATATCGCCCGTGCTGGCGCGTACCGCGCCTTCGTACACGGTAAACGTGGCGTGTTTATTTGAGGTGTCAAAGGTATCGATTTTAAAATTGCTGTTTGGACGCACATTGACTTTCGAGCCGTCTGTAAAATCAATCACCACAAAACTCGCGTCGGAGGTTTGAATGTTATCGCCCTGAAAAACAGGGGCATCTTTGGCCAAAATACGCGGCGCTTCATCGGCGGCTTGCGCTGCGGCACTCCCTTTAGAAAAGCCAATTTTTCCCACAATAGTGTTTTGTGCATAGCTAGGCAACGTCAATACACAAGCTATCACCCCAGCGTAAAATCGCGTGTATGTCATTGGCATTGCCCCAGTGTTTTTTTCGCGTCCGTATCTTGAACATCATTGGCGGCGAGCGTTTGCGTTCCATCGCTACTGGTATCCTCGTCTTGGCTTGTTGTTCCGGTGAGCGTGATGACCGTGTTGATTTGCTGAGATAGCGTATTTTGGGCTTGTTGCTGGCGTTGTTCAAGCGACGGTACGAGCGTTGAATTTTCAATAGTGAGTAGCCCCTCTGTGAAAACCATCTTATAACCTAATGCGTTTTTGGCATTGGGGATAATACTGTAAAAACCAGGGCCGATGGCACCTTGAGAAGACCCGCTAAACGACACGTCGGTGAGAATATCAGCGCTGTCGCCATTGACAAAACCTGAGGAAAGAAGACTACCGCCGTAGAAAGGGCTCGTATTCTCTGAGAGAAGTGTCGATTCTGCGGTGATATTTAACGTCGGTTGCTCACGATAAATCGCATAGAGCCCTTCACCTAAAGGGGCTCTGTAGCGGATTGTGCTTTCGTCACTGCCATAGCGCGAGTGTCCCGTACCCACGGCGTTAAACACCCCCGTGCTGTTATCAATAGCCCCCGTCAATAATTGCCCTGTCCCGCCTTTGCCGACACTGATTTTTGCGTTATCTGTGAGCAAAATATTACCCTTTAGTGTCTCCGACTCAAGTATGCCTGCATTTAATTTCAACGCATTTACGCTGGCATTGCTGGTGGAGAGGCTGTTGGCAACGGTGAGATTGCCGGTATTGGTACCAATAGAAAGCGTGCCTGTTGCATCGATACGGCCAAGCGTTAAGGCGGCGCTATTGATAAAGCGTAAATTCCCTATTGCGGAAGCGACGAGCGTGCCGATAGTGTTTTCAGCGTTGGTTAATGTGTAGTTAGCTGGACCAAACAGCGCCAATTCACGCGCTCTCACGGGGGCGAGTTGCGTCACCGTGCCTGAAGCGCTAATAGAGAGTGTACCTTGCGTTTGCAAGAGGGGTTGCTGACCTGCGGACAGCGTATTGGCACTGACAAAGCTGTTCGTATTTTCTGCGTTGTTGCGCGTCACGAGCGTCACATCACCCGTTTGCGCATCGCCGATGCGGCTGTTACTCTCGAGTAATAACCCCGCATTACCATTAGCACCTGTCCCCGTTAATGCAATATGACCACCGGTAGTGCTGAGTGTGGTATTGTCTGAGCTGATACCAAAATTTTCACTGCCATTTGTGGCGCGACTCTGACCTGTGATGTCGATATGCCCGCTGGTGCTGGAAATGACCGTTGAGGTGTTGCTACCTGTTAAAAATACCCCATTATTGTTAAAATTGGATTTCCCAACCCCGCCCGCACCATTGATTGATATATTACCCGCGTCACTAGAAAGCGTCGATTTATCAACCAGTACACCGTGCACATCAGAGAGCGCCGCCGTATTGGTCGCGTGGCCTTCACCATATAATTTCAAGTCACCGCCTTGCGTGGTGAGCGTGGCTTGATCTAAGAGAATACCGCTTGCCTGCGAAGGCGTTGCGCTGTAGCCGGTTGCAGCTTTATCACAACCTGTGCTGGTGCACGTTCCGCCACCTAAAATAATGTTGCCGCCATGACTGTTGAGCTTGGCATTAGCGTTGACTTGAATGTTCCCGCCTTCTTGAGCATCCGCGTCAGCATTGAGAATGATGTTGAGTTTCCCATTAGCTGCATCAATGGTCGATGAAGGGCCGACAACAATCGCGTTATTGGCTTTGATTTGTAGCGTAGACGCGCTGTCGCTGTTGTTGCTTGCACTAATGTGACTGTTGTCTCCTAAGTTGACATCTTCTTTTGCAACGAGGCGAATATTGCCTTGTTTATCAACGCTCACGCTGTCAGCATTGATGGTACCGCTATGCGTAATAGTGTTTGCAAAAATGTCGACCGCCCCGCCTTGTGTGCGCAAATCGCCAAGGTTTAAAACGGTATTTTCGGGTGCTTGAAGTTGAAATTGAATATCGGGGTTATCAAGACTGGTGAGCGTGAAAGCTTGCCCCGCTGCTAAGGTGACTTTTCCACCTTCTGTGCTAATGGCCCCCGTATTGGCAATTGTTGGCGCAATTAGCAACACCGAGCCGTCGCCGCTTACATGAATGAGTCCTTCATTATGAAGACTGCCCGCTTGGGCATTAGCGGTGAATTGAGGATTATTCAGCGTATCACCGTTCAAATTAAGCGTGGAAACCATCAAACCTTGCGTGTCTACGACGGCATCTTTGCCAAATAGCACCCCGTTAGGATTGATTAAAAACACTTTTCCGTTAGAAAGCAGGCTGCCTAAAATTTCGCTTGGATTGCCGCCTACAACTTTATTGAGCACACTGCTTTTAGCACTTTGTTGAATAAATTGGGTTACCTCGCCTTTTTTGATACCAAAATCTTGCCATTGAATCACTGCGCCGGGGCTATTGGTAATTTTGGTTACCCCTGAGACGGTGTTATCAATGTTGACTTGCCCGCTGAGAATTTGTGCACCACCGGGATTGGCGAGCAAAACAGGCGGAAAGCAAAGCGCGAAAAGCGCCATTTTTTCTATGCCGCGCCGTTTAGAGGCTGTCGAGATTTTTTTACCAATGCGAGGAAGTTGTGTTTTCATGTTAGCCTTCAAGGGTATGTAACAAGATTTGGCTAACATTATCAGTTGCTTGACGCGAAGCTGTCGCACAAAAAAACGCAGAAACGCACGTGCTTATCGATATAGCGTAATGTTATGTGTGACAAATGACGGGTATGTCACATTTTTGAAAAATAAATTAAAGAAAAAAAGGTTATTAAAGGGCATCAATGCCCATATTGGCTAACCTATCTGCGCGTTCATTGCCTTCGTTACCGCAGTGACCTCTGACCCATATCCAAGCAATCGTGTGTGTTTGTGCGGCGCTGTCGAGGCGTTTCCATAAATCGTCATTTTTAACAGGGGCTTTTGAAGCGGTTTTCCACCCCATTTTTTTCCAATTTGGTAGCCATTTTGTGATGCCATCAAGCACATATTTTGAATCGATATACAGTTCAATGTCGCACGGTTTTTTGAGCGCTTCGAGGGCGGAAATGGCCGCCATGAGCTCCATGCGATTATTGGTTGTGTGAAGTTCGCCGCCGTGCAATTCTTTGATAGCACCTCGATAGCGCAGCAACGCGCCCCAGCCGCCTTTTCCTGGATTACCACGACACGCCCCATCGGTGTAAATAATCACTTTATCCGTCATGGCGATGTGTGCTAGCGCTAAGTGGGTTGGTGATGGCCAATCGTGGCACAAGTGAGTGGACGTGCGTCATGGGGATAGGGTTGTAGCGGCGCTTAATCGCCCGAACCGCGTAGGCTGTTGAGGTAATAGAAAAGCTATTTAGCGCGTGCGTGCTTTGTTGTGTTTTGGTGCTGTTGAGGTAGAACTCCGTTTTACTACTCACTTCAAAATTGAGCACTTTAAGCCAATCAAAAAGACGGCCACGCGATATAAAATGCCCTTTCCATGAATCGGCCAGGCGGCGTTTATCAAGAAAAAATTGGTACCACACCCAAAAACTCCACGGATTAAAATTGATGACAATGAGCGCCCCTTCTGGTTTGAGAACACGCTCAATCTCCCGAAATGTCTGAAAACGCGAGGCATCAAACTCTAGGAGATGCGGTACGATAATGAGGTCAAAACAATTACTGTGAAAAGGCAAGGCGTAAGCTTTAGCCGTCACTTTTTTGGCTTCATGCCATCCTATTTTCTTGGCATCGAGTACCGAAAAATTTTGATATAAAGAACAATCGATAAATTCATTTTCCCAGCCCAGTCCGCCAATTTGCAGCAGCGTTTGTTGACAGCCTACCGTAATTGAACGCTGTAAATAAGCGACCTCAAGCTCTCTTAATAATTTACCTCGGGGCGTTTGGAAATAGGCAAAAAGAAAATCACGTTTCATAGCATCCTCTCAAATTTAAGCGCGTCTTAATGATTTTGAGCTAAATTCTTACTATAATCAAAACACTTAATAATTACCAAGGTTAAATGATGACGATTAAACAAAACAGGCATGTTAATTCTCTCTTACTTTTACTTTCGCTCACCGTAGCGGGTTGTACGCAAAACACCAAAGAAAATCTTAGCGTCAATGAGCTAGAACTCGATACGGCAAAGCAAGAAGCGAAATACGTTGACGGTTATTATCGTCACTATCAGCCAGCAGATAAAAATGAAATTAGCAAGACTGTTGCTCAAAACCAAGATACGGTCTGGGCGCGTTTACTGTCTTTGTATTCACTTCCTAAAATTGAAAATGAACGCATTGACCACGAAATTAACTGGTATTTAAGCCATCCCAATGCGCTCAACGCGATTCAACAACGCGCAGAGCCTTATTTGCACCTCATTCTCGACGAAATTGAAGCCAAGAATATTCCTGGTGAACTGGCTTTGTTACCGGTGGTTGAAAGCGCGTTTATTCCTAATGCGTATTCTAAAGCCGATGCGTCTGGGCTTTGGCAATTTGTCCCGTCAACGGGCAGAATGTTTGGCCTGCAGCAAAACTCTTGGTATGACGGGCGTCGTGATGTGTATGCGTCAACGAAAGCCGCCACGACCTATTTAAAGCAATTAAGCGAAACCTTTGATGGGGATTGGCTACTGGCGCTTGCGTCGTATAATTATGGCAAAGGGAATGTGCGAAAATCCATTGAGCGTAATGAATACCGTAATTTGCCTACCGATTATTGGTCGCTTTCGCTACCTGAAGAAACCACTAACTATGTGCCGCGTTTGCTGGCGATTGCGAAAATTTTCGCCAACGCTAACGAATACAACGTGAGTTTGCACCATATTCCCAATAAACCTTATTTTGAAATTGTGCATTTAGACGCGCAGTTGGATTTAACCAAAGCCGCGCAGATGGCCGATATGTCCATGCACGATTTTTTAAAACTCAATCCCGCGTTCAATAAAAAGAAAACCGCTCCAGAAGGTGCTGGTCCACGTCGATTGCTGATTCCTGTTGAAAAAGCAGAGAGTTTTAAAGAGAATTTAGCACAACTGCCTTTTGAAGAATGGGTGTCGTCAACGTATGACGCAGAGGAAGAGCGCCAGGAGGTGGACGTTCGTCAAGACCCCGTACGTCAGCATGATGCAAAAGACGCAAAACCTGTGCTTGCTGCGCATAAAACCAAAAGTGCTGAATTAGTCAAAACCGCCTCAGCAGACAAAGAAAAGGGGCATAAAAAAGACGACAAAAAAGACGAGAAAGCACTCTCTGTTGCCGCTGCGCTTACCGGAAAATCTAACAGCGTAAAAGGCAAAACAGACAACGCGCCAGTGGCGTATGTGGTGAAAAAAGGGGATACCGTAACGAGCTTGTCGCAAAAATTTGCGGTAGACGCGAAGTCGCTTTCTGGGTGGAATAAACTGTCAGCGAAAAATACGTTAATTGAAGGTCAAAAATTAACCGTTAAAGCGCCCGTTGTCACCGTTGCGTCAGCGTCAACTAAAACGCAACCTGTTGTTCATAACAAAAAAACAACCAAAACATCAAGCTAGTGTCAGGTGTTAGCGCGGCAGTTTCTGGATAGGAAACGCGCCGCGCTTAAAACGCATCCTGAACCCACTGCAATTCGCCATTGCCTAAAATGCCAATCACATCAAAACGCATGGCAGGCGTTTCCTCCGCGAGTGTGCTGAGATAATGCTCTGTTGCCGCGATAAGCTTTGCCTGTTTTGTCGCGGTCACGCTTTCTAATGCACTGCCGTAATGCGCATTTTTGCGAAAGCGAACTTCCACAATGACCAGTGTTTCACCCTCACGCATAATTAAATCCAGCTCACCATGTGGACAGCGAAAGTTGCGCTCAACGAGAGTGAGATGCTGTGAGAGTAAAAAATCACAAGCTTGTTGCTCGGCACGTTCGCCACGCACGAGATGAGGCGCTTTAGCGCAGGAAAGACGCTTTTTATTCATAGTCGCTCAAAGAGTATTTTTCATTTATTTAAAGAAGATAGTATGACGCAAACCGCTGGTACACTCTACATTGTTGCAACACCCATTGGCAATTTAGCTGATATGACGTTTCGCGCAGTAGAGACGCTAAAAAGTGTTGATTTTATTGCCGCTGAAGACACACGTCACGTCAAAATGTTGATGCAGCATTATGGTATTAGTAATAAAGTGATTGCGCTACACCAGCATAACGAAGACAAAGCCTCACAGGGTATTGTTGAAAAATTACGCGAGGGACTGTCTATTGCATTGGTGTCTGATGCAGGCACGCCACTCATTAGCGACCCGGGTATGCCTGTGGTGCGGGCGGTACATGAAGCGAAATTGCGCGTTGTGCCTATTCCTGGTGCCTGCGCGTTAATTACGGCTTTATCTGCGACGGGCGTTGCCATTACGCCTTTTACGTTTGAAGGTTTCGCGCCACGCACTGCCAGCGCAAGACAGACTTTTTTTAAAGCGCGGGAAAATAATGAAACAACGTGGGTGTTTTATGAATCGTGTCATCGCATTTTGGCGTGTTTACAGGACATGGCAAGCGTGTTGTCTTGCGAGCGTTCCATTGTCATTGCCCGCGAATTGACTAAATTGCATGAAACGATTGTGAAATTACCGCTTGGTGAGATGCTGGCGTTAGTTGAACGTGAGGAGACGATGCGCAAGGGGGAATTTGTTGTTATCGTTGAGGGGGCGCCAAAAATCACCGACGTAGATAGCGAATTATCCGCTGAGCATGAGCGTGTTTTGGCGTTATTGCTTGCGGAATGTCGCCTTAAGCAAGCGGTCTCACTGGCCGTTGCGTTGACTGGCGCGAAGAAAAAAGCGCTTTATCAAAAAGCACTTGAGATAAATGCGGCGCTTCACGACGCTTAGTGCTTGTTTTTTTAGGTTTTACGCCTCAGATTGAATTTGAGCGGCAGTTAAACCTGTAAAATGACAAACCATTGCCATATCCAAACCATTAGCAAGCATTTCGTGGGCGATTTTTTGTTTAGCTAACAATTCACCTTGTGCGATTCCTTCTTTTAAGCCTTCTTTTAAACCTTCTTGTAATCCTGCCTTTAGCCCTTCTTCACGGCCTTCTTCACGCGACTCTTGTTTGTGTTTTTCGATATTGTATTCTTCAATCATCCAAAAACGCTCTTCAGGGGTGATACCATCTTTTTCAATGTGGTCAATGATTTTTTCAATTTCAGGCAAATGAAATGACGTCTCATCAACGGTGCCTTTTAAGCTGTCATCAATTACACGCAACCATTCCCGATACACTTCCGGCGTTTTATCATTCATGTATTTGGGGCAAAGATAAATGATTTTGTGAGGAATTTCGCCAAGCGGCTTGCCATCGGCATCTTTTGGGTCAAAATCAATGACCGATACAGGCACTTTGTGTTTATCACCCGACGTTAACACCACAATCGTGTAAACGGCTAACGGGGGTTTATAATCAAACCAATCTCTCACTTGCTCAAGTACCGCCAAGCAGTGATAATGTAGAAAACGATCGTAATGATCGGAATCACGTCGGTGTTGAATATCCACAATAACGCGGTTTTTTTTATCTTCTGCATATAAATCAAAACGCGGTTTGATATTTCCAATTAACGTATCAAACTCTTTTTCCGTTTCGACTTTATCAATTTCAATGTTGATGCCTAAAATATCACGCACAAATCCAGTAAACACCTCCACATCACAAAAGGCTTTTTTAAAAATTACGCCATAGCGTAAAGAGGCAACTTGTTTCATTGGCACGTCCTGAATGTAAAAACATGAAAAAATAATTCGCTTGCGCAGACCGTTAGCGCTGGCCTATTCCCACACTTTAACAGAAAGCGTTTAAAACCCAAACAGCCTAAAACAAAAGAGCCAACGTGTTCACCACGTTGGCTCTTTTGTTTTAGATTATTTATCTGCGTGGAAACGACAGAAAATTAGCGAAGATTTGCGTGAAATGTTGAACTTTTATTGAAATCGTTCCACACATATTCGGGTTCAACAAGGGTTTTTGTTGGGATTGGACTGGTAATTACATCAAAAATCCCTGAAGACGTGCGGCCTAATGTGTCGAGTGTTCCTGTAATCAGTCCACTGGTACCGCCTGCAATATAGCCCATTTTTTCACTGTTATTGTGAATATTTTTAGGCACTTCTGCAACGCCCATAAACAGATTTGAAAAACCACGTTCAAATTTATGTCCCACGCTGCTTAGGTAGCCTTCCTCTGCAAATGAGGACGGTACATACGCCGCGCTTGTCAACGCGAGCATTAACATCAATTTTTTAGATAATTTCATTCTTGCCTCCTTATTGTTTTTGTAAGCGCTTAACATTGTGGCAATAAGCATAAGCGATGTCAAAAACTATTGTTATGCTTTCCCACGCGGCTTAATTGGGCAGACCAAAGCGAATAATTTTGGAAAAATCCACGGCGTTCAAACTCGCCCCACCCACCAGCGCCCCATCAACGCCAGCGAGTTGCATGATGTCGCTGATATTATCGGGTTTCACATTACCGCCGTAGAGAATGCGCACACGCGCAGCCACTTGTTCGCCGTATAAATCCATTAGTAAATTACGAATAAAATCATGGACTTCAGAAATTTGATCAAGTGGCGCAGGTTTAGCACCTTCGCCAATAGCCCAAATGGGCTCGTAGGCAATGATAATTTCAGGCATCGTCGGACGCGCCACGCCTTCAAGCCCAATGCGTATTTGACGCTCAAGCAATTCAAAGGTTTCGTGTGCCCGCCGCGCTTCGCGGTTTTCACCGCAACAAAAAATGACTTGAAGCCCATTGGCCAGCGCGGCGTGGACTTTGCGTTGAATCGCCTCGTCACTTTCCCCCGCACGTTCATTGAGTTCATGCTCTAAAAATTTTTCTAAGCCTTCAAGCACATCATTGTTGGCTTGTTCGAGTAGATGAGAAATAGCGGAGATAATTTTAATATCAGGATTTTCACGCTGGCTTAAACGGCGATGTGAATGCGTGAGAAAGTCTTTGGATAAACGCCGCGCGACGCTTGAGCTGAATCCAAAATACTTGCCTAAGTTCGCGCGTCTATCTGAATGGCCAATAATCACGCGGTCAACACCAATTGCTGCCAGCATATCGGCTGAAATTTCACCCGTAAACGCGCCTTTGGATTCAAAAAACGTGTCTTGCGCGAGTAAAAATACATTTCGGCCAATGCCGTATTCACGTTGCAAAAAATCGGGCTCAATATAATCTGCCAACGTAGATAATCCTGTGAAAGGCGGCGCAAAGCCCATGTCCACATCACGCACATCACGGCATAAATCAAAAATACGCGCCGCCAGCGCCACGCCCGCGCGAGGAATTAAATTCATTTTCCAATTCCCCGCTAAAAAGGGGCGAATGGCGCGGGGGTCAGCGTGTTCAGCGGGCGTTTTGCGCCACTGATTAGCGGTGCGTTGACGGTAATAATTACGGTAAAGCGGTGTGGTCATAACGGTAGCGACAGGAAATCCATAAAGTGCCTATTTTGAACGCTTACACGCGTGAGGACAATGGTATAATCACGCGCTATACTGAATTTTTGATAGAGGAATACAAAATGGCAATTGATGCAACGCAATTTAAACAAGCTATGCGTTTATGGGCAAGTGGCGTGACAGTACTCACAACGCATTCAACGCAGCACGGTTTGCAAGGCATGACGGTTTCGGCTTTTTCAAGCGTATCGGCAGAGCCGCCGCTAGTGCTATGCTGTTTGAATGG
This sequence comes from Methylococcaceae bacterium, assembly GCA_003542275.1. Classification (GTDB taxonomy): domain Bacteria; phylum Pseudomonadota; class Gammaproteobacteria; order Methylococcales; family Methylomonadaceae; genus UBA10906. The sequence goes on from DPKY01000082.1 coordinate 13,290, forward strand.
TGAAACCGAAACGAGTGCGGGCATTGATCTCAGTGCGTGTTTTGGCGTGAATATATTAAGTGAGGCGCAACAGGGCGTTTCTAATCAATTTGCAGGCGGCAGCAGTTATGAAGCGCGTTTTGCGGCGAATCCGTGGCATACGGCTGTAACGGGCGCACCGTTACTGACTGAAAGTTTGATGTCGCTAGATTGCACGGTAGTGGAGAAAGTGCGGGCGGGGTCGCATTGGATTTTGATTGGTGAAGTGCAGCATTGTGAGATGCGCGAAGGTAATCCGTTGCTGTATTTTAATGCCAATTACCGTGAATTAGCGCCGTTAGCCTAAATTTTATTGATGCAATTTTCAATGATGCAGGCGGTGAGTGTCTTGCTTGGCCTTGGGCTGGGCAGTGGGGCGAGTGTGTTGTTTTTGCGCTCGCGCTTTGCGGCGACGCTGGCAGCATCGCTCAGTGAGCGTGACAGGAATCAAGCGCGGCTTGAGGAGCGTATTCAAAATTTGCAGGAAGAAAATCATCGGCTAGGGCGCGTGATTGATGAAAATGCTGACGATTTCCATGCGCTACGAATGCAATTAACGCACGCGCAATATGACGTCGCCCAGCTCACCGAGCGAGTCAGTCGCGTGGGCGTGCTGGAAAGTGAAAAAGCGCAGCTTATTGTGCAAAAAGAGGCGCTCACCGCACAAATGAGTGATTTGTTCGCGCAGGTCGCCACGTTAACCACGCAGCGCGACGCCGAGGCGTTGCAGAGTGCAGAAAAACTGGCACTCCTCAGTGACGCAAAAGATGCGTTGAGCCATCAGTTTCAAGTGCTGGCCAATAGCATTTTTGAAGAGAAAAGTCGCCAATTTAGCGCTCAAAATCAAACCCACCTAGACAGTCTTCTCGAGCCACTTAAAACGAAACTCTATGAATTTCAAGGCAAAGTAGAAGAAGTGTATGTGCAAGAAAGTAAAGACCGTAGCGCACTCGCCCAGCAAGTGAGGCAGTTGATGGAATTAAATCAGCAATTGTCCAGCGATGCACACAATTTAACCAACGCCCTCAAAGGGCAAGCCAAAACGCAGGGAAATTGGGGCGAGTTTATTTTAGAACGCGTGTTGGAAAATGCAGGACTGGTCAAAGGCAATCATTACAGCACACAAGAGAGCCATACGCGCGAGGATGGGAGTCGTGCGCAACCGGATGTGATTGTGTATTTACCTGAAAGCAAGCACGTTGT
>DPKY01000232.1 GCA_003542275.1 Methylococcaceae bacterium
ACAGAAGCATTGCTCACTTGCTGTCCCACAGAGGATGTTGCCACTTTTTCAACAGATTGTTTTAGCGTAGCGTTAACCGTTCCGCCGTCAATAACGATTTGTGACGTTTGCGCTTCTGTCAATGACATTGCACTGCTTGGCGTTTGCTGCGCCGCATTTTTCTCAACGTTTGCTTGATTAGGTGTTTCTAAATGAGCCTGTAACGCAACACTGCTTTGTTGTGTTGCTTGATTTGATGTGGCGACAGGGTTAGCACTGTTTTGTTGTGGTACGTTCTCTGCGTTTACTTGCGATGCAGCCGTGTTTAATTCAGGGGGTTGCACTAATATCGCGGCAACGTCAGTCACACTAGATGATGGCGTTTGAGAAAGTCCTACTTGCACAGGCGTGATCTGTTTTGCCAAAACACTCGCCGGCGTTGACACTGGCGTTTGTAAAATCGGTTGATTTGCCGCCACTTGCCCATCAATTTGCATGGGAGAAAGCGTCACATTAGGCAACATCACAGGCTGATTGGTTGCGAGCGTATCACCTAATTTTGCACCCGAAGTTATAAACTTTAGTGTATCGGTAACATTAGATAAAATCGCGCTGTCTTGCTCACTCATCACGGCGTTCGCACTCACCATCGCCGCGCTCGCTTCTTGTGATACGGTTTCTGCTGAAACGGCAACAGCGTTTACTACTGTAGCGGCCACCTCTGAATTCGCAAGCAATTCAACCACCGCTGTATCGGAAAGCGTGACAGCCGTTGGTTGCGCAGTCAAATTAAGCTGGTCATTGAGAGCGCTTGAAAAGTTCTCTGAGGACACCGCCCCAGACGCTAGCGTCTGTGCCGTTGCAACAGTTTCAACAGCGGGCGAAGCCAGTGCCGTTAGGCTATTTGTAGGAGTTGGAGTTGAAGCGGTTACAGTAATCATAGGAGTGACCTGTGTAAATAAGTTTTCGTCTTTTAATCTAGGATAACCCTAGGTTGCGGTGTATTTTTTATAGCCTAAACGAGAGGCGTGCTCGTCTTGTTCACGCTGTTCGCGTTTATTTTCATGATGCTGTTCTACTTTTAAAGCGGATTCGCGGACTTTTTGAATGGTTTGTGTGCGTTGGTACATTGCTTCCCATGTTTGACGCTTCAAAAAAACATCCTGCTCCATATTTTTAAGAATTTTTTCTTGACCACTGATCGCAATGTCGAGTTTGTCAATAAAAGAACGAAACTCAATCAACCGCGATACTTTCACACCATCTTTTGCGAACGCGTTACATTTATCAACGTAATCGCTACGATATGAACTCAAGCCCTCAACTTGTCCTTTCATTTGCGTGTGCTGACGCTGAGAGCGTCCAAGCATTTCCAATGCTTTTTTTTCTTGAGAGGCTTTAATATCAACAATAACCTGTAATCGCTTTGATCTTTTCATGAAAAAATCACCTTAACGTAAATTGAGCAACAGCTCGAGCTGATGCAATCCTTTTTCAATTTCTACAGGCTCGTCCATGCCTTGTTGTAGAAACTCTAAAATAACGGGTTGTTTTTCAATGGCTTTGTCAATTCGCGGGTCAGAACCGGGTTGATAAGCGCCAACACTAATTAAATCTTTATTTTGCTGATAAACAGAGTACAAACGGCGCAAATCCCGTGCCAATTTCAAATGATTCGCATTAGCAATATCGGGCATCACCCGACTCACCGATGCTTCAATATCAATGGCGGGAAAATGCCCCGCTTCTGCCAATGTACGCGATAACACAATATGACCATCAAGCACCCCTCGCGCAGCATCTGCAATGGGATCATTCATATCATCGCCCTCTGTTAATACCGTATAAAAGGCCGTAATCGATCCGCCCCCTTCGTCGGCATTCCCTGCACGTTCAACCAAATGCGGCAATTTTGCAAACACCGAGGGTGGATAGCCCTTTGTTGCGGGAGGTTCATCAATAGCGAGCGCAATTTCTCGATGCGCTTGCGCAAAACGTGTGAGTGAATCCATCAGTAGCAATACATCTTTGCCTTGATCTCGAAAATACTCTGCTATGCTTGTGGCAAGTAATGCGCCATGTACACGCATCAAAGGCGGGCAATCCGCTGGACTGGCAACAATAACAGCACGCTTTAGCCCTTCTTCCCCGAGCGTTTTCAACACAAATTCGTTAACTTCTCGACCACGCTCCCCCACAAGCCCCACCACCACTACATCGGCATTGGTAAATTTGGTCATCATACCTAGCAGGACACTTTTCCCCACCCCCGTACCGGCAAACAACCCCATTCGCTGACCGCGACCGACGGCAAGAATGGAATTGATGGCACGAATACCAACATCAAGCGGCTCACGAATGGGTTTTCTCGCAAGTGGATTGATCGTTTTACCATTGAGCGACACTTGCGCGGTGGTACGCAGAGGCCCTTTATCATCTAAAGGATTCCCCGCGCCGTCCAGAACACGCCCAAGCAAGCCAAAGCCCACTTTGGCTAAACTGTTTTTTCCCATTGGGATAACGCGACAACCCGGCTCTAGGCCATGTACTTCAGCGGTTGGCATTAAAAAAACCGTTGACCCCGAAAAGCCGACAACCTCCGCTTCAATCATGCGGCCATTTTTTGTTTCAATTTCACAACGCGAACCAATCGCCGCACGGCAACCCACCGCTTCTAGCGTCAATCCCACCATGCGCGATAACTTGCCCTCAACAACCAAGTCGTGGGGGGTATCGGCACGTTCCTCATAAACCTTTAATCTTTCTAACCAGTTTTCACAGCGATTAGCTTTGGGGATCATGATCTTCCTCTGGTATAAAGTCTTCGCCAAATAAGGATTCCAGCACCGTGCCTAGTCGATTTTCAATGGTGGCATCCACATGAGAAACATCGGTGTCCACCTTGCACCCCCCGCGCGTGATAGAGGGGTCTTCAATAATTTTCCACGCTGAGGGCGAATCACCTAACCCCAAATTGAAACGCACCAATTCAGCGTCTTCGGGATGCAGATAAATCGTCACATTTTGCGACGCCAGCGGTAGCGCATGGACTGCCGCCTTAACAGCAGCAATAACCTGCCCTGAATCGAGTTCAATTTCACGATGCAGAATTTGTTTTGCAATTTTAACGGCTAAATTAGCCAGCGCTTCTTCAACACGGTCATCTAAATGTTTAAACGGTTCACTGAGCGATTCAAGCAAGGTCACTAGCTGATTGGTGCGCACCTCAATGAGGTGCACATTTTCGTCATAGCCTTTTTTAGAGCCTTCAACAAAACCTTGTTTAAAACCTTCCTCTTTCCCGACGGCAAAGCCTTCAGCTTGCGCCTGTTTTTGGATAGCTTCAATTTCTTCAACGGTTAATTGTGGAACAGGCGGCTCTTCTTCAACAAATACCTCCTCTTCCTCTTCAATCACTTCTTCTTTGTCTTCGGCACCAAAATTAGGCGTCGCCCACAAACGTAGCGACTCTAATTCGCTTTCCGTAAAACGTGGGCGATTAGACGAGCTGCTCATCACCCGCTCCTAAGCTAATCTCACCAGCTTCCGCTAGACGTTTTGCAATGACCAAAATATCTTTTTGGGCTTGCTCAACATCCGCCAATTTCGCAGGCGGTGAAGCGGCCAAATCGTCGCGTAACATTTCTGCTGCACGTTTTGACATATTCGAGAAGATTTTTTCTTTAAGCGTATTGTCCACACCACGCAACGCAAGAAGCAAGTTACCCGTCGCCACCTCACGAAGCAATGTTTGCATACCACGATCATCGACGTTGATAAGATCTTCAAAGGTAAACATTTTTTCTTGGATTTCAGCAGCAAGTTCAGCACGTTGCTCAATAATTTCGGTCATGAGCAATTCAGTTGCGGTGTGATCCATAAAGTTCAAAATACTCGCTGCGGTATCAATACCACCTAGTGCTGTCGATTTCACGTTATCTGATCCTGTGAGTTGTCGTTCCATTACCAAATCAAGTTCACGAAGCGCTTGAGGCTGAATACCCTGCATTGTCGCCACACGCATCAACAAGTCTGGGCGAATTGCCGCCGGGAAGTGCATCATCACCTCACCCGCTTGCTCAGGCTCCATGAGTGACAATAACGTGGCGATAATCTGTGGATGTTCGTCACGAATAATATCCGCAATGGAGCGTGTATCGAGCCATTTGAGCTGATCGATACCTTTTGAAGGCCCCGTACTTTGGAAAATACGATCCAAAATACCACTTGCTCGCTCAGCACCCAACGCATTCACCAGCACGGTGCGAATG
>DPKY01000013.1 GCA_003542275.1 Methylococcaceae bacterium
GAGTCACTTTGGTGGGCGCAATACCCACTAAAATCTGAACGAAATCGACTTTGAATTGAATAAAAACTGTTTTAGAATCCAACACTTGATTCAAAATCTGGTGGGCGCGATACACACAAATATTGCGCACACTGTATCTAGCAATTTGAGTGTGGGCTAATGAAGCCTTGGCGCTTCTGCTCTGCAGAGCATTTGCCTCATTGGCTTGAAAAAACGGTGTGGCTGTCATTTTCAATTCCTTAAACACTGTATGAAAGAAAAATTAAGTTTGTATCCAACTCTAAATCATGACGCTTAGCGTGCAAAGCTTGAAAAAGCTGCAAGTAAGTCCATGAACACTTTATCGACACGCGATTTTAAAACTTTAACGAAAGTTTTGTTTTTAAATGCGATGAAATGTAAACCATTTTACTAGCAANNTGCCATGTGAGGTTATTTTTAGTATGACAAAAAAGTTTTATCCAAATGAAAAAATCGGAAATGCCTTGAAAACTAGGCATTTAGCGGGATGCCATTGAATTTACACACAATAACGACAAAAAAAACCATGCCAAAAATTGCTTTAGATGCCACCGTGGTCAAAACGGCGACCTGCCCAGCGAATAAAATCCGTTTGGATTTATACGACACCGCTGTGACGGGGTTTATGCTTGAAGTGCGTCAAGGCGGCCATAAAACCTATTATCTGCGCTACCGCAACGCGCGTGGCACGCAAAAACAATACCGTATCGGCGATGCCAAAACATTGACTTTCGCGCAGGCTAAAAACGTTGCACAACGCCTCAAAACCCGTATTTTGCTAGGCGAAGACCCTTTTGCGCAAAAAATATCGACACGCAGCGTGCCAACTTTGGCAGATTTTGTCGCCAATTATTTCCTGCCTTACATAAAACAGTACAAACGCGGCTGGAAAACCAATCTGTCTATGCTCAATAACCATATTTTGCCTGTATTCGGTGCGCTTTTTTTGGATGAAATCACCCTAAAAGCGGTCATGACACTGCACACGACCATGCGCGATAAAGGCTACGCCGCCGTGACGTGCAATAACACGGTTATTATGGTGCGTTATATGTTCAATTTAGCGAAAAAATGGGGCTTTAACGGCGCTGAAAATAACCCTGCCAGCGGTATTACGCTCTTTGAGGTGAATAATCAGCGCGAGCGCTATTTAACAAAATCTGAACTCAATCAACTCAAAGACGCTATTTATCTCAGTGATAATACGCAACTGAAATATATCGTGATTTTGCTGCTCTTTACGGGTTGCCGAAAACGCGAACTGCTTGATGCGAAATGGGAACATTTTAATGTCGATTTGCGCGTCTGGCGCATTCCGACCAGTAAAAGCGGCAAATCACGCTATGTACCGCTCTCAGACGCCGTACTCAAGACGCTAGAGCAGATACCGCGTTTTGACAATTGCCCGTATGTACTCCCCAATCCGGCTACGCAACGGCCGTTTAATTCGATTTATTATTCATGGAATACCGCAAGACACCGCGCGGGCTTACCTGATGTCCGCATACATGATTTGCGGCACAGTTTTGCCAGTTTTTTAGTGAATGCAGGGCGGAGTCTTTATGAAGTGCAAAACATTCTGGGGCATTCCCAGTTGTCCACCACGCAGCGCTATGCACACCTCTCTCAAAAAACGCTTGTCGACGCCGCCAACGCCGCCGCTGACGCCGTGGATTGGACGTGAGTTGGGGCAAACAAGGCATCGCGTCTCAATCGCAAGATAAACAGCAGCAAGATAAACAACCCATCATCCCCAAAAAAATAGCCTCAAACACACCGCATTATTGATGCAGAAAATCTGCGTGTAATGCAGAAAGTCTGCACACAATTCGGCAATCAATGCTGGTCGTTTTTTCTGCTTTCTCAGGCGTATCCATGGCGTTATCTATTTGATTATTGTCCTTGTAATGCAACAACATTGCCCCGTTTCTTTTGGCAAAAAAAGCGACGATTTTGAATCTCAAAAACAATAATGATACGGTTCAACTTCCCCATTGGATTGCCTTAATCAAACTCAAACAAAGACAATCTGCTCATAACAAAACAATGGGTGAAAAAGGTAAACATTGTTTGAGTGAAAGGCGGTCAATCCAAAAGCAATGTAGAGGCGCAGGCCTTGTCTATTTTGCTGGGTGTTGCGTTAGGCGTATTTGCCTAACTGATTGATTATTGATAACTATTTGGAGGATTATGCCAAAAATCACTTTAGACTCGTCTGTGGTGAACAGAAGTTTTTGTCCAACCGGCCAGCGTCGATTAGATTTGTACGACACTGCCATCACGGGATTCACGCTTGAAGTGCGCCCGAGTGGAATAAAAACGTATTATCTGCGTTACCGTGATAAATACGGCAAACAAAAGCAGTTTCGTATTGGTGATACGACCTCGCTCTCTTTTGCACGTGCCAAAACGGTGGCGCAGCAACTTAAAACACGCGTGGTAGTTGGCGAGGATCCGGTACAAGAAAAAGCCAGTATCAAACATACGCTACAACTAGACAGTTTTGTACATCACCATTTCCTGCCCTACATCAAGCAATACAAACGGGGCTGGAAAACCAATCTGTCTACGTTGAAGAACCACATTTTACCTGAATTTGGAGGGCTATTTTTAGATCAAATCACGCAAGAGGCCATTATTGCTTTTCATTGCACCATGCGTGATAAAGGGTATGCAGCGGTAACCTGTAACAATGCGGTGATTATGTTGCGCTATATGTTCAATTTGGCTAAAAAATGGGACATCAAAGGCACACAACACAATCCCGCAGCGGGCATTGCACTCTTTGAGGTCAATAATCAGCGTGAGCGATTTTTAACACGCAGTGAAGTGCAGGCACTCAAAGACGCCATTGATGAAAGTGAGAATGTACAGCTCAAGCACATTGTGGTGTTGTTGCTTTTTACAGGATGCCGTAAACGTGAACTGCTTGATGCCAAGTGGGAACATTTTGACATGACGCGGCGTATATGGCGCATCCCCACCGGCAAAAGTGGGAAAGTGCGCCATGTTCCGCTCTCGGACATCGTGATTGAAATCCTTGAGAAAGTCCCTCGTTTTGAGGGGTGTTCTTATGTCTTGCCTAACCCGCAAACACAAAAACCGATTAACACTATTTACTGCTCGTGGAATACGGCCAAATACGGGTACAGGTACAGCAACTGTTTCTGTAACAACACAAGGTGGCGGATCTGGATCAGTTAACTATGCGAAAAATACAACACCTGCTGCGACTCTTGATGATTTATTGACAGC